>NZ_JAWOCL010000110.1:0-21532 GCF_046483825.1 Sodalinema sp. | reverse complement strand
AGAAAATTTAATGTCAATTGAAATTCAAGACGAGTTGTCCAAAGATGTCATAGACCCGGTTATTCTCCTCCAGGAGGAGTTTCAGACCATTGGAACATCGAACATCTACACAAGCTTCACTATATCGAAGTTAAACTGCCTGAGCCTAAGCCGGATCAGAACTCCTGAGGCATGAGGAAAAACTGACCAAGCGTTCTGGGGAGATAACTGCCAGGGGCAGATAAGAACAACCATCCCATTCACCAAATAGGCTGAGGGGTTGGCCGCCACTGAGGGCCATCAGTTGCCAGCCTTGTTGAAAGTCTGGGGAGAGGGGTAGAGATTGACCGCTGCTGTCCCGCAGTTGGCGTCCGGCGTTGAGGGGTTGGATTTGATGGAGGCTGAGGGGGATGCGATCGCACCAGGGAGACACGGCTAGGGCTTCAGCATAGGCGCTCAGGCCCTGTTCGATGTCAGGATAGCCTGGCAGGTGAACGGGTGGGGTTGAGGTGGCTTGGGGATGCTTGAGGATGGCGCGTTGGGGTAAGGCGGCATCGTAGAAGACCAGTTCAGCGGTCCAGCTACTCCCTGGGGAAAGGTCACTGGGGAGAGCTTGGCGATGGTGAACATAGTCGAGCAGCAGTGCGAAGCGGTGCTGCTGCAATCCCCAGAGCCAGGTCCGTTGCAGGTTCAGGGTGGTGGCGCCGGTGGCTTCTTGCCCTCGGACTTGGCCAACGACGACCCAATGATCCCAGAGTCCGGGACGTTGCCGAAGATCGGCTTTTCGCTGCGTCCACCCCAGTTGCGATCGCACTTCGTTAAGCAACGACTCGGGTAGAGATTGGCGCTGCTGATAGCCTTCAAGTAAGAGCCAAAGTTCCCCGAGTTCCTCAAAAAAGGTTGGGGGGAAGCCGTCGGCGGCTAATTGAGCCAGCGATCGCATTCGTCGGGCTAATCCCGGCGCTTGAGCGTCAATCATATGGGCGGTAATCCGCTCCCACTCCTCGCGGTTAGGAGCGTTGGCCCAGCCCAGTTGTAGGCGATCGCACAACCATTGACGGAGTTCCTCAACCCCCTGTTGAACCTGATCGGAGCGACTCAGAGATTTTAGGGAAGACGATTGACCCATACCCATTCCAGAACACGGCGAGACCCAGCAAGAATCAGACAAGCTCCCGGTTAGGGGAGCGCTACTCCAGTAGAGGAGATTGAGGCCCAGCCGATCCCAAATTGGAACTTCACTTTAAGTTTTGCAAAGTCTTAAATCGAGCAAAATTGCCATGATTCCCACTCTATCTTGGTTTTTGTGCGATATAAACCGGGTTTACGCCCGGGGCGATCGCTGTTCCCTTGCCAAAAAATCGTATTACATTAAGAAGTAGCCCCCCAAGGCAAAGTTGACCAGGATGGAGAGATCGCTTGGCTTGATCTCTGGCAACCTCAGTCATTCAACCTCAATTTAACCTCTATCGACGTCAACCCGGTTATGAGCGCCCCGCTATCTGACACCCATTCCCTGACTTGCCCGATTTGTCATCATCGTAATCGGGTCCCCGCTGGAAAACTCCTCAATGGACTCTATACTTGTCCCTCATGTCAAACCCATTTGGTGGTCTGTTGGAGCGGGCATTATGTTCGAGATCCCCTATCTGGGCAAGTTCCCCTACTGAGTCTGAACACAGGGGAAGTCTTACGTCGCAAAAGTCGTCCGCTCTCGCGACTGCTTCGAGATGCTGGGGGATTAAAATGGATTGTCGTGATCGGGGCGATCGCCTTGAGTCTCACGGTGGTCTCCTTAAAAGCCTCAGAGTCTGAAAACTACCCCCCTAACTTGGAGGAAACGCCCACCCTTGAGAACGAGTGGGACTCGCCATAGTTCCCGGCTCCTCATGGCAAAGTAACAGCCAATCTTCAGTCCGTCCCACAATTGCTCCGCCATCGAGGCCGAGTTGTTCAAAGCTATCATAATCCAGGAGTAAACAGATCCGTTGGTTGCCGTGCCAGTGTTGGTAGAGTTCGTGAGGGCTGGCACTGATAATGGGGCGGTTAGCATAGAAATTTAAGGAGGGGCGATCGTAGGGATGAGAGGTATAAATTGGCTCCCCCTGAGTCTCTTCGCGAATCATCGTCGCCACAGGTTGAACCGGATAGTCTTCGTTGAGTTCCCAAACCCAGTCAGATGAGGTCACGAACAATAACAGGCTAATCAACCAGCCCCAGAACAGCACCATTGGCATCATCGGGTTTCGTTGAGCGATTAAGCTCGCGGTCATGGTGAGGGTCATAGCGGCGGCGAGGAGTGTTACCGTCAAATGGGTCATCTCATGGTCGAGGAACCCGGACTCCATCAGGGATGCGGCCAGGATGGCCGCCCCACCCCAAGCCACGAGGGCCATCACCACAAAGCCCCACCGCCACAATTTGGGGTAGCACGGACGAGGGTCCCGGCTCGGGTGTCCTTGTTGTTGTAACTGCTGCCAAATATCGGCCAGGATCACCCCCACCCCCAGGGCTAACGGGGGATAGATCGGCAAACTATACCACGGAAGTTTGGTTCCCATGAGGGAAATTGCCCCAAAATAGCCACCGCTCCAAACAAGAATCAATCGCGCCCAGCTCAGATTCTGGTCTTGCCACACTCGCTTCAGGGCCGCCGGAACAAAGATGAAGGCTGGGAACCCGTATTTAAGGAATTCGATGAGGTAATACCAGGGGGGGCCACTATTGCGTTCTACCGCCTGCCAAACGCGATGAGCCGATTGATTGAGCAAATGTTCGATGAGAAAGTCCTGACCGTAATAGGTCCATTGGGCCAGATACCAAGCCCCCAGAGGAACGGCTCCTAGGGTCATCCCCAGGCCAAACCCAGGGTGAGTTAACAGACGCGGTGTATCCCAGAGGAGAAAGCCGAGAGAAATCGCCCCAAAGAGTAGGGCCAGCATCAGGCCTTTGGTCAGGCCCACGAGGCTCAAGGCAAGACCCACACCGAGGGCATAGCGGAGATTACGACGGGTTCGCAGCAGGCAGAGCATCCAGAGGAGGCAGAAACAGAGGATGGCCCCGTCTAACATGGCTAAGCGTCCATGACGCACGACTGGCAGCCAGGTGAGATAGACGATGCTGGCCCAAAGGGCGGGGGCGCGATGAGGCCAGAGTTCTCGTCCTAGGTAATAGAGGAGGGGGACGGAGGTAGCTGTGAGAATGGCTCCGGGGAGACGGGCGGAGCCGGCATCGGCGCTGCCGAACCAATGGTAACTTAGGGCGATGAGATTATGGAGTAGGGGGGGTTTGTTGAGGTAGGGTTGACCATGGAGGGTTGGATGTAGCCAGGTGTCGGGATGCTGCCAGATTTCTCGCGCGACTTGGGCGACGGTTCCTTCGTCCCAATCTCGCAGGGGAAGCTGATCGAGGCCGCGGGTAAAAAGGATTAGGGCAACGCCCCAGAGGAGAAGACTCCAAGCTAAGTCGCGGTAGGGGCTACGGCTTGATCGGAACTTCCGTTGCATCTCGGCGAAGACAGACGACTGCATCATAATGGGGCGGACAACATTTTGTGACGAGGCGGCTGCGATCGCCGAACTTTCCTTTAGACTGAACTGAGCGATTGGGGTTTGTCAATCATAGCTGCGATCGCTCTCTCCCTCATTCTAGTCAACGACTCTGTTGTTGAAGGAATTGGGAATCCTCAAGACTCGGTTGCCTGTTGTTAGGAGTTGATCATGAATCTACCTCTAGTTGTGGATATTGCGATTGGCATTATCTTTGTTTATTTAACGTTGAGTTTATTATCGTCGGAAATTCATGAACTCATTACAACGCTTCTGCAATGGAGGGCGGAACATTTACGAAGTTCCATCCGTGTGTTGCTTGAAGGGGGCGGAAAGTCGGAAATTGACCCTCAGCTTAAGCAGCGTGAACAGGAGGCTCAGGTCTTGACAGAGCGGCTTTATTCTCATCCGTTGATTCGCAGCCTAAATCAAGAGGCAAAGGGTAAACTGACTGAGTTTAATCGTAGTGTATCCAATACTTTTATTAATATTGTATATACCATCATTTCTGGGGTTTATAACTTTTTTTCTCGCCTATTCGGCAATCCCAAGGCAACCTTAAAAAATCCTTTTGCTAATCAAACAAGCGCCCCGTCTTATATTCCATCGGATACCTTCGCTTCAACGATTTTAAAAACGTTTCAGATGTCGGAGGTGGGACGATTGGTGACGGTATCCCGACTTGAGAAATTTCAGGCACGGCAAATATCGGCGCTGCTCAAAAAAGGTCGGCATTTACGGAAGCCAGAATCGCAACGGTTGGCTACAGAACGTCTCAGAGAAATGACCCGAGATTGGAATAAAACGCGCCAAGAGTTTGCCGATGGAGGGATAAATCTCATGGCGACGATTGACCGAATGGAGAATAGTTTGAATAGCTATATCGGCTATTGCAATGAATTTATTCAAGAGCCAGAATCAATTAAACGCTTCTTTCTCTACGAGTTGAACTATGAGAAAGATCGCTATTACAACCCAGCGGAAAAGCCCAGGGTTTTAGAAACGTTACGCCCCACGTTAGAGGAATTGATTGATCTCGTCCGTGATAAACCCAAAATTTATCAGCAGTTAGAGCAAGCATTTAAGGACAAAAATAGTCCAACCTATCAAGGCTTTAAAAAAATTATTGATGCCATGCCGGAGTTACCGGATTCGCTGCAAAATAGCCTCAAAGCACTGACGGAAAGGGTGGAACACCGTAAAGAAAGTTTAGAGGAGGAAATTAGTGATTTACAAACTCAGTTAGAGGATTGGTTTGATAAGTCAATGACCCGAGCCAGTGGTGTTTATCGTCGCAATGCCCGTGGAATTGCGATTTTAATTGGCTTTGTGATTGCCATTGCCACCAATTCAGATACGTTTTTTATGATTGATAGCCTCTCGCAAAATACAGTATTGCGGGAAACGGTCAGTGATTATGCTCAAGTGGAAGTGAATCGAAGCGATAATATCGAGCAGGTCAAACGCAGTGTACGAGATCAACTTAACGATGTGTCGCTCCCCATTGGCTGGAATCGGGATATTCGTCGCCAACAGATTCCAGCGGAACAGGCCTGGGAGATTCCGGCTACAAACTGGCGTATCGGTAATCCCCTTCTCTATCTCAAACGTCTTGTGGGTTGGTTGATTAGCGGAATTGCGATTTCGATGGGGGCATCGTTCTGGTACGACTTGCTCCGTAAGCTAATCGATGTTAAGAACATGGGCGGGAAAGATTAACGCCGATAGCAGGGCTAATGGTCAATTATTAGAGTCAGATGATGTCTATGGACTCCTCCCCGGTTCGTATTATTTTTCGCGCAGCGCGGGTTGCAGAGGCGGCTCCTCCCTATGACACCTTGCATTTACAAGTGTTTTATCCGGCTGAGGGGCCACAGAGGTCTCAAGGGAGGTCTCAAGGCCCCAGTCAAGCGGTTGATGAACGTCGATCGCCGTTTCCGGTGGTTCTGTTCATGAATGGGATCAATTGTGAGCCTTGTCTCTATCGTTGGCTGGCCATGGGGTTGGCCGAGCGTGGCTTGGTGGTGGTGACCTTTTCTTGGGTGGGAGAAAATTTACCGGGATTGGTGGGATTAACCCCAGGGGTGACGCTGGAGGCGTTGCGGCCCCAGGTGTATGGAACGCAAGCGACGGCGGCCGCTGTGCCGACGCTCTTATCGGCGTTAGAGCAATTGCAGGAGGACAGTGTTTTGGCGGGACATCTGGATCTCGATCGCATTGTCTTCGGCGGCCATTCGGCGGGGGGCCGGGTGGCGATCGAAAGTGCCAGTCCCGAGTTTTTTCCCCAGGTGAAGGCGGCGTTTAGCTATGGAAGCCATATGGCGGCCGTTCAACAGTTGGGATATGACCCGGGGACCATCTTACCCTTGCCCGATCGCCTGCCGCTGTTATTGATGGGGGGAACCCAGGATGGAGTGATTGGCAAAAACGGGCAGCAGTATGGGGTGAGGTGGGATACGCCGATAACCCCTGTGGTGCGTACTTTTGACGAGGCGATCGCCGGCGGACGGGACGATAGTTATCTCGTACTGCTCGACGGGGCCAATCACTTTACGATCGCCCATCCATTTCAGGCGATTGGTGCAGTTCTCGATCTCGATGAACCGACTCGGGTTCCCCAATCTCCCCGACGAGAAATTATGGTTGAGGCGATCGCCTTGTTTCTAACGGCCCATCTTGGCTTGGAACATCTTGGCTTGGGACAGGGAGACCTCAGAACCTATGCTCAACAGCAAAAGGCGATCGCCCAGTTTGCCGTCAAATAACGACCTCCGGGTGACGTTATTCGCCGATTCACCGTAGATACACGGTGACGTTTTGAGATTAAGAAATATAAAGTTTTTTTTCTGCGTGGATATACGCAAAAAAATCAAAAATTAGTTATAATCGTCCTACGGTCTTGTCAACGGTGTTGGCAAAAATGTCAAACCAACAGACCTAATCCTATTCGAGCCATGGGCTTTAGGCGTCGGATGGGTCGTTGCAATCAGGGTTATCGAGAGCATTAGCCGATCGCCGAGTCTGCGAATGACTCTCTCTGGGGTGAATAAGATGCCTTGTGGCGGCAGTCCTGCCACAGTTCAGACATTAACTTACGGACATTACGGATATTACGGACATTACGGAGAGCATCAGATTTAATCATGTATAACTCAACCATTACAGCAACCCAAAACCACTTACCCACATCGCGATTAGGACGCAAACGTCTAGGCGCCTATCTACTCGAAGCTGGACTCATTACACCGGCTCAAATTCAAGTGGCGGCCTATGATCAGCAGGTAACGGGCAAGAAATTCTCAGAAGTGATTGTCGATCGCGGTTGGATTAAGCAACAAACCATTGACTTCCTGATTGAGCGCGTCATTAAGCCTGAACAGCAGAGACGGCGTTCAGCGGGAGCCTTGGCTCAACCCGTCGAGCCGTTCGAGCAGATTTATGCTCGTCGTCAACATGAGCTGCACCAGGGAGCGACGGGGCCTGAAGAGGAGGTTCCCTGGACCGTCGACTAAAACGCTGTTGGCCCTGTCTCTTCATCCCGGTTGTTGTTGACAGGGCCGCCCGAGAGCGTCGATAGTAGAGGCATCTCCCTCTTCACCTCAGCAACAGCCGTGGACTCTCGTTGGCTTCCTCTCAGTCTCCTCTTACTTCTGCCGGGTTTGAGCAGTTGTGAGGTCCTGGCGCCCCCCTCCCCGGTTGCGACAGCGGAGATGGTTCTGACGGAAGCGCAGCGCACCAATGAGGCGATCGAGATCGGGGTAGCAGCGCGGAGTCTGGCCGTCCGGCGAGCCTTAGCCGATACCGATCTTCAGGAACTCGATCAGTGGTGGCGTTCCCGAGATATCTATGATCCCCACAAATATCTCCTACCGCCGATGTTAGCCCAACTTAGCCTCACCCCCAGCGAGGAACAAGGGCCGATTTGGGACATATGGTTAAGTCTGGAGAACGATAAACGGGATCTCTATCATTTCCGCAGTCTTTATGATGTGCGGCTATTTTTCCTGTTTCAAGAGTCGTTACCCGAGCCGGTTCGTCAGGCCTATCGCAGTATGTTGCAATCGCCACGCATCTTTGAATGGGGCGAGGGCGGTACGGAAAATCATCTCTGGCAACAGTATATGTCCGGTTTAGCCATGATGGACGGCAGCGGCTTTCCCGTCAGTCATCCCCATTTCCTGGCCACTCACGATGCTTGGCTCAGGGCGGAACTGACGAAATATCTCACCATTGGCCAAGGAGAATTTCATTCCTCGATTTACTATGGCTATAGCATCGGAGCGTTGCTGAATCTCTATGACTTTGCCGAAACCCCTGAACGGCGACAGTTGGCCCGGGCCGTGTTGGATTGGTTATCGACTCAGATCGCTCTACGATTGAGTTGGGGAACCGCTGGCGGGGCCGAAAGTCGCGGTTTCGATCGCCAGACTTGGAACAGTGGTTTGACGGCGTTGGCCTGGATTTGGTGGGGAGGTGATGATCCTCAGGAGATTGAGCGTATTGTCGAGCAGATGGGTGGTGAAGCCTATCGTCTGGCGATTTTAGCGGCCACGAGTGGCTATCGTCCCCCGGCTCAGTTGCGATCGCTGGCTCAGAAAACGCTTCCCCTTCCCTTTCAACTCCGGGCCAGTCATCCAAGTTATTACAGTTATCATCAGGACAACCAATTTTGGGAAACCTTCTATGTCACCCCCGACTATAGTTTAGGAACCCTGCAAACTCCTGGACGCAGTTACCAGGTTCAGGGGACGATTAACGCTCAATATGCCACGTATAAATTAGTGGTGCGCGATCGCCAGCGTCGGGAGAATGCCGTGATTAGTTTGGGGGGAACCTATCATAGTCCCCGGGCCACAGGACGCAGTCCCGGCGATCGCTATCTTCAGGAAAAGGGGGCCAGCCTCTATCAACTGCGACTGACGGCCGAAGATGAGGCGGCGGGTGTTCCCGGACAATCCCACTTAGTGATTCCTAAGGACTATGGGGAACCGCAACAGATAGGAGAGTGGTTTGTCTGGGAGATTGAAGGCGTCTGGCTTTGTGCGCGGGCTTGGGGGGATGAGATTCGCCTGGAGATGCCCTTAGAGGAGGCTGAAGATTATTTAGCTTTGGTAGCCCAGGGACAGCAGACGGCTTGGATTACGGAGGTTCTGGCTCGCTCAGAGTATGGGACCTTGGCTGACGTGGAGGCGGCGTTGGCCCAGACCGTCGTCAATGATGAGACTTTGGAGACAGCGGGACGGCTGATCTATACCAGCGTTGAGGGCGATCGCCTTGAACTCATCGACGACCCCAGCCGCCGAGCGGGGATCGCACGTATTAATGGAACGGAACAATCCCGGACCGATACCCCGGTTCTGGAGAGTCCCTATGTCAATCAACCGCTCTGGAGTGGCCGGCTGCGGGTGGACAATCCTCAGTTGGGAACTTGGGAGTTGCAGTTAAAACCGGGGCGACCCCGTTGGACGGATTCAGATTAGTTGACTAGCCCTGATCGCAAGGCCCGAACGGCGGCTTGGGTGCGATCGTCCACGCAGAGCTTGTTGAGAATGCTGCGAACATGGGTTTTAACGGTTCCGACAGTAATATAGAGCTTTTCGGCAATTTGGGCGTTGTTGCAGCCACCGACAATTAACTCGAGAATCTCTAACTCTCGTTTGGTGAGGGGATCGGATTCCATTAACTGCTGCACTTCCGAGTCGACGCCGTCGATGTTGCGAGAGTCATCGCATCGCTCAGCGGACTCCACATCGTCGATGGCTGTTGGGGTCAGGGAGTTGGATGTCGCTGAAGGGAGGGGTTGAACTGAGGCGGCCGCCGATTGAGATTTGCGAGCTTGACGCAGAACAATTTGGGCGATGTTGGGGTCGATCCAGGTATTCCCTTCATGGGTGAGTTGGATGGCTTCGAGGAGACGCTCCAAACTGGCATCTTTCATGCTGTAGGAGTCTGCACCGGCGGCGAAGGCGGCTAGAACCGCGTCTTCGTTGTCGTGCATGGTCAAGATTAAGACTTTGACCTGATGTTTGCTATCTTCGTGGGACTGACGAAACCGTTGTAACAGTTCGATCCCGTCGAGATCGGGTAAGCCAATATCGAGAATCGCCACATCGGGTTGGGTGTCCTGAAGCACGGCTAACCCCTCTTGGCCGGTGGCGGCTTCTCCTACGATGTCAATGACGCCGGTTTGCTCGAGGGCCGCTCGGATGCCAACGCGAGTGAGTTCGTGGTCTTCGATCAATACGGTGCGAATCATACTATCTATATCAAGACGTTATAAAGACGTTTTAGAGCGTTTTACCGGCTAAGAGAACGAGTTCAACCCTATACCATTGGAGGAAATCGGGTCAAACTGGGGTCAAGTTTAGGGGCGAATCGAGAGAACACACACTTGCGATACCGGATCTACTCTGGCAAAATCAAGACAGTTTTTATTGACTGTTTTCTTGGGTTAAATCTTTAGGAAGGGGGCAAACCTCTATCTGGGTTGCTGAACCTCTTACTCAGGATAGAGGACAAACTGCCTAAAAATTTATAACTTCGTATTATACACCTTATTGACCCTTGAACGATATCAACTCTAGATATTTTGTTCCCACCACCCATGACAGATGGAAACGTCCCAATTCTCGTGATCGGCTTCGACGCCGAGACGGATATTAACGCTAAAGCGGCCTTGCAAGCCTTTGCAGCCCCCCAGGCGGGGGATATCAGCCCAAAACTTCGGTTTTGTCAGCAGTACCCCACGGGAGAACGCAGTACGCGGGACCGAACGGTTGCTGGTATCCTCTTGGATGGCGATCGCCTCAACCTCAAGGCGGTGCTGGCTGCGTTGCGACGAGACTTTCCTCAAACGCCGATTGTGGTCACAGGGTATAATCCTGAGTTAGAGGCCGGTAAGTTAGCGGTTGGGGCGGATGAGGTGGTGAATCGTCACTATTTTACCTCTGAGGGGCTGGCGATGATCTGGCGGGTTCTCTTTCGTGGCTATCAAGACGGCGATCGCACCCCAAACCGGCTGTCGAGTCTGGGACGAGATCCTGAGATGGAACCCGATATTTCTCATTCTCTTGATGATCGCCAACAGTTGGAGGCCCGCATCAGTGAGCAGAATCGCCTGATTGCAGCTCAACATCAGGAGTTGAAACGACAACGGGAGCAGATTCGCCGTCAACATCTAACGATCCTAGAAGCGTCTCGGATAAAGTCGGCATTTCTCTCAACGGTGTCTCACGAGTTACGAACCCCGCTCAATGTAATCATTGGTTTCTCGCAACTGCTATTACGCAAAAAAAATAGTTCTTTAACGCCAGTTCAGGTTCAAACTTTACAATGTATTTTTAATAATGGTAAGCAACTGTTGTCTGTGATTAATGATATCCTTGAACGGTCAAAATTAGAGGCGGGAGCGTCAGAACTTCGTCCCAGAGCCTTTAACTTGGTACAGTTGGTCACGTCGATTGCAGGAAATGCTCGTTGGCTCTGTGAACAGAAAGGGTTAGAGTTACGAATTGATACTCGAGTCGAGAATCCTCGGGTTTTCCAAGACCATCAAGGAGTCCGCCGAGTGGTCTCGAATTTGTTAGCCAATGCCTTAAAGTTTACGGAAGAGGGGGATATTTCGGTGCAAATTTGGGAAGTGACTCCAGATCGCCTAGCCATCGCCGTCTCGGATACAGGAATTGGTATTCCCCCGGAACATCTCAAGCGAATTTTTGCCGCCTTTGAACAGTTAGATAATTCCTTAGCTCGTAATTATAACGGCGTGGGGTTAGGCTTAGCCATTGTGGATTCTCTGGTTAAAATGATGAAGGGGAGTATTCATGTTGAGAGTTCGCAAGGACAGGGATCGACGTTTCGGGTAGAATTGCCTCGTTCTGTGTTTGATCCCTGTCCCCGTGAGTCGAGAGAAGCTAGTGTTCCTTATAAATAAATACGCCTCATGACTTTCTTGGAGTCACAAGAGTCTGAACTTGATCGTCATTTGATAATGCTAACACCTGAACCTCAAGAACCTAACTTTGATCGAATCCTCGCCGTTGATGATTCTCCCGATAATTTATTCCTTGTACAAGCTATTCTCGAAGATGAAGGCTATCTGATTGAGTTAGCGGAGGATGGTTTAGCCGCACTCGAACAGATTAAGTCGAATCCGCCGGATTTGATTCTTCTCGATGTGATGATGCCAAATTTGGATGGATATGAGGTTACCCGTCGAGTACGTACTCAGCCGGATCTTCCCTATATTCCGATCTTATTGATTACCGCTCATGAAGCATCGAGCGTGGTGAAGGGTTTGGATGTGGGAGCGGATGATTTTATCCGTAAACCGGTGGAGATGGAGGAGTTACAGGCACGGGTGCGATCGCTGCTGCGGTTAAAGCATACCATTGATGAACGCGATCGCATGGCCCGAGAACGAGAGGATTTTGTCTCGCGTCTAACGCATGATTTACGAACCCCGTTAGTGGCGGCGGATCGAATGCTCAATTTGATGCAATCTCAGGCATTTGGGGAGATTTCTGAGTCGATGGATGAGGCGATCGCCACCATGATTCGCAGTAACCATAACCTCTTGGATATGGTGAATTTATTATTAGAAGTCTATCGCTATGAGGCGGGTCGAAAACAACTGACGTTTACGCCGTTTAATCTCTGTGCTACCCTAGAAGAAATTTTAGATGAACTGACACCAATTGCGCAAGATAAGCAGATTGAGATTGTCCGAGACTTTCAGGAAGAGATGTGTGAGGTCGTTGGCGATCGCCTGGAACTCTATCGCGTTTTTATGAACCTGATTGGCAATGCGATTAAGTTTACTGATAAGGGAACGGTTCAACTGCGATTTTATCGGTCTCCGGTTCCCAATCCTTGGCTCGTTTTGGAAGTTGAAGATACAGGAATTGGGATTGAAAAAGGTGATCGTGCCAGCCTCTTTACCCGCTTTCGTCAAGGTCATCATAAACGCTCTGGAAGCGGTTTAGGCTTACATCTTTGCCAGCGAATTGTTGAAGCTCATCGTGGTAAAATTGAGGTGATTTCCGAAGTCGGTCGAGGAAGTTTATTTCGGATTAAACTACCACTGGAGATCAACGGGAGCGGCCGATAGTTGTTCTTGAGATTGGCGAGTGACGACGTAATCTCGCATTTGTAGAGCGTTTTGATAGTCGTCTTGGCGTTCGAGTTGGCGATAGAGTTCAACGGCGGCGGCTAAGTCGGCGATCGCCGCGTCATAGTCTTGGTCTAAATACTGTGTCCACCCCCGTAACTCCAGCAGTTCTGGGTTCTCACCTCGGGCCAATTCAATGGCTTTATCAAAGGCAAAAATAGCGTTATGATAATCTCCAACCGCCGCCGCATCGCGTCCCACGACTTCCCAATCTTCGGCGGTATCTAAATGTTCAGGAGTTGACTGTTGATCATAATCTGGCGGGTTAAACACGTTCTCAGAGTTTCCCCAGGCGGGACGTCCACCGAGGCTTAACGAGGCGGCGATCGTCGCCACTAGAGTCATTTTCATCCATCGCGGTTGTCCTAACATCAATAAGACCTCCTTCTGTACGAGTGATCCAGACGAGTCATCTATAGGAGTCATGGGTGCAAGTGATTCGTTAACGTTGCCAAATCTAAACCAACAACGCTTAGACTGAACTCGACTATCCTCAGTCTAGTCAACGAGGCGTTCTCCGCCATCTATCGCCAGTAAGGAATCATCCTCTCTCAATAGAGGGAGAAAGAGACATTATCATATCTGTATCAAACGAGAGAATTTAGCTCAATTCGGACAGTAGTTAGACCCCATCTTGCAGCAATTATGGTCTATTTCGCTCGTATCACCGTTGTGCGATAGGTTCCATCGTCAAATAGTTCTAAACCACGAAACCCCGGATACTGTTCCCAATCGGGAGACCCTTCACGGCGAACCTGAGCACAGGTTGACGGTGTTCCACAGAAGTGAATCCCCTGCTTCACCTCCTCAAACTGCAAGTGAACATGACCGAATAACACCAGTTTGACGGACTCATAACGGTGCAAACAGGTTAACAAGGCTTGGGAATTTTGTAGGCCAATCTGATCGAGCCAATCTAATCCCATGGGAACAGGATGATGGTGTAACACCACCACCGTTGGCTGAGAACACTTCTCTAAAGATTGTTCTAAATCCCGTAAACTGGTGTCACTGAGATAGCCTTCACCAGCCTCAGCGGTGGCTAAAGTCGAGTCGAGAAGGAGAATTTGCCAACCTTGACGCTGAATAGTTTTCTCGGGGAGAAAGGGAGACGCTTGAAAGGTCTGATTTAAGACTTCAACATTATCATGATTTCCCGGAATGTAGTAGGTGGGTAATCTCAGGGGTGCGATGCGTTCAATGAGGTGTTGATAGGCTTGGGGGTCGCCATGATGGGTTAAGTCTCCCGTCAGGAGAAGCAGATCTGGATTCCAGGCTTTTACCTCCTTGATAACTTGTCCGAGCGAGTCCCAGGTCACCACTCCATGTTTGGCGGTTTTTCGGTCTGCAAAGAGATGGGTATCGGTGATTTGAGCAATTTTTAAGACCATGAGAGAAGAATCGGCTGGCTGATGGAGTTACTCTTGTTATGATACTCGGGATTGGGGGGATTTCGGTTAGCCGTGATGTCGCGCGATGAGGTCGGAGGCGATCGCCGTTTCGGCAACGATCACTCCCTGGCGTTCAAAGAGAATAACGCCGATTTCTAACTCGGTATTGGCATATTTTTGCACGTAGGCTTGGGAATTTTGGCGGATGCGATCGCACAAGTCTTGAAATACCCTATCCGCTAGGTTTTCTTGCTCTAAATACTGATAGGCTTTCGCCATGGTTGGACAGTCTAAAACCCCACGAATGAGCTTGACATTATCTGTGTATTGTGCTAAAGCCGCCGCTAGAATTTCCAATTTTCCATCCGCAATATGGCTCGATGTATTAAAAATCTTGCCCGCCAATTTCACCAATTTTCCATGATAGCCCAGCAACAACACTGAACGAACCTCACGTAATCCCGCTTCAACTAATAGCGCTCCTAGCCAGTTTCCCACCTGAACAATGGCCGTTTCCGGCAGTTTTAATCGGTCTGCAACCTGTAAACCATTACTCCCAATACAGAAAATTAAATCCTGGTGCTGTTGAGATTTTTCCTGAAGCTGAGTTTTGGCGTTTTCCAAACTTTCAACCGCCGTATGAGGTTGAGCAATACCATGAGTTCCCAAGAGTGATAAGCCGTCCAAAACACCAAACGCTTCATTGGAGGTTCGTTTCGCAAGCTGTCGTCCTTCGGGGAGAATAATAGCGACCCGCAGGGTTTTTCCCTGGGGGATGTACTCTAGGAGATTGGCTTCAGCTAAACGACGCGCATAGTGATAAATGGCGGCTTGTCCTTCTTCGGTTTTACCAATTCCTTCTCCTCCGACTAAGGAGAGGGAATCACCGCAAAAGGGGTCTAGGCTGACATCGGCCCAGATAGGCGTATTTCGGGTTAAGTCGAGATTTGCGCCGGGGTCACTGCGAGTAATGGCTAAGGCGCGGTTCTGGTCAAGACAAGCCACTTGTTCGATGGGGATTTCGGCGTCACCGGGTAGGAGGTCGAGTTTGACGGTTTGGGGAGACTGGCGTTGTTGTAGGTGGAGTAAGGCGGCTTTGGCGGCGGCGATGGCGAATACGGGGAGGGTATAACCGGAATTTTGCATGATAGGTGTTGGGATAAAAGGAGTTTCCCAGATTGATAAAATAAGAAAACTGGTTTAAGTGAATAGTGTATTTCGTTGTAACCATTCTACAAATTCTTCACGGCCTAGCTCACTCGATGCGATCGCCAACACCAAACGCTCTTGATTATCCACAGAGGCGGTAATGTTCACCCCATTCAAAACAAGAAACGTCTCTGTGGCTGCATGGCCAGTACGTTTATTTCCATCTATAAATGGATAATTCATGATGATTGAAAATCCTAATGCTGCTGCTTTATCGACTAACTTGGGGTACAGATCTTCGGTGTTAAACGTCATTTTGGGCTGGGCGATCGCAGACTCCAATAAACCCAGATTTCGGATTCCCAACCCTCCCCCCGATTGCTCAATAATCCTACGATGCAGCGTTAAGACCTCAACTAGGCTCAAATAGCGAATCATGCCAAACGCCGGTACAACTCAGCATTTTTCGCCAAGACATAGTCCGCCGCCTTCTCAAAATCATCTTCTTGCAAACTTAGCCAATCCTCTAAGCTGGCCTTCAACAGCACATCAGTCGCAATTCCATGAGCCGTTGCTAACCTCTCTAGCTTTTGGAATTGGCTATCTGACAAATCAATCGTGATAGAAGCCACAGCAATCACTCTCCTGTTGTATCTGGCTTACGGTTAACATTCATCCGTTTGAGACGATGGAGGACGAAACAGATGATGATGTTGACGATCATACAACCGCGATCGCCCCTCTGTCGTGGCCCCCAACGCCGGACTCACCACATATAACACCGTCCGTTTTAAACCCAACCGTTCCGTCATCGGCGCCATATCCGCCACCGTCCCCAATTCCACTAACTCATCCTCCCAACCCAAGCGATAACACAAGGCCATCGGCGTTTCTGGAGGATAATGTTGCAAAAGCTGGCTTTGGGCCTTGTGAATCTGACCCGCACTGAGATAGAGACAAAGCGAAGCGCGATGACGGGCCAAACTGGCTAAATCTTCACGATTGGGAACCTGAGTGCGTCCCTGAGTGCGGGTGAGGATGATGGTTTGCACTAAATTGGGAATCGTCAACTCCGTTTGCAAGCGGGCCGCTGCTGCTTGAAACGCACTGACTCCAGGAACAATCTCGAAGGGAATCTTGTCCTTGATGAGATAGACGACCAACTCATGAACCGCACCATAGAGACTGGGGTCGCCATCTTGCAGCCGCACCACGGTTTTACCGGCTTGGACATCGTTCAGCAGCCGAGACACCCAACGTTCTAACGTCTCGCCTCGGGTGTCAATTTGTTCGCTGTCGGGCCGACAATGCTGCAACAAGGTCGGGGGAACCAGGGACCCGGCGTAGAAGACCACATCGGCTTGAGCGAGGCGTTGTTGTCCCCGTAGGGTAATGAGGTCAGGGTCTCCGGGACCGGCGCCGATGATGGTCACTTGAGTAGCAGTGGACATGGGACAGTTGAGGAATAGGGGCCTCCCTTAGTATCAATGAACCGGCTCGGTTTTAGCAAATTTCCCGCAATTCCCAACTTCAACTAAAATCAATCTTGCAAAATAGGGAGGACAATTTTAGAACTGTCCTCCCCAAGAATGCACCTGAGATAAATTGTCGTTGTGATCGCAATTGTGTGCATCGAAACAGCCTCCTGTTACGACTTCAAACCCACTAGCGACCACATCAGATCAACCGCAAGAATATCTGTTACGGATTTCAACACTTGTCGAGATTCCTGCTGGTAGATTTCATGGGCGTAACGCTTGCGGTCAGCCTGCGTCGCGTTGTCGTTGTTAACGTTAACAACCGTTTGCTTATCCATGGAGATCGCCTTTGAAGTGGTCTATACTCTCTATTACTAGGATGACAGTTTTTATCAGGATTATTGCGATCGCCATAGGACAGAGATGCGATCGTCATCAGTCCCTTTTGCGATCGCGATCGCCCCGCCTATCACGGCCCCCCAGAACGGCGATCGCCACCCCCGTCAAAACCACGACTCCGCCTAAAAACACATCAGATCCCGGCACCTCCCCAAACAGCAAAAATCCCAACAAACTGGCCGAAATCGGTTCAAACAAAACCGCCAACGTGACCCAAGTCGGAGATAGCCAACGTAACGCCCAGTTGAGGCTGGTATGTCCCAACAACTGAGGAAACAGCCCCATCAGCAACAAATAGCCATAAAACAGCGGCGGATAGCCCCCATAGCCTTCCCCCAGCAGCCAGGGAAGCGGTAACAACACCAACGCCGCCACCGTATAGGTAATCGTCACATAATTGCCCAAATCCAGCCCCTGCTGCTGAATCCGACGCCCTAACAGCAGATGAATACTGACAATCCAAGCCCCCAGCAACGCCAAGCCATTCCCCAACAGAGGCTGACTCCCCGGAACCGCGATCGCCATCTCCCCCGACGCCACCAACACCCCGCCACTCAAGGCCAGAACCATCCCCAACCAAGTCCGCCGCGATAACCGTTCTCCCAACACAATCGAGGAGAACAACGCCACCCACAACGGCGTGGTGGTCACCAGGGTGGTTGAGGCGGCGATGGAGGTATAGGACAAGGAACTAATCCAGGCCGCGAAATGCAAGGCCAGAAACAGCCCCGACCAAGCCGCCCCCGCCACCTGCTGACCACTGACGCGACCGGGCATCTTGCGCCAGTTCCCAGATAGCAGCAGCGCCGCCACAGTCATCCGAGACGCCGCCACAATCAGGCTAAACGCGAGGCCCCCCTCACCGCGCAATTTGAGGGCTAAACGGACCCAAATTGAGCCGGTCGAGACCGCAAGAACCCCCAACAGCAAAATCACGATGACGCGCCAGAGGGCCGGCCCGTTCCCGCCGAGATTGGCTGCAATCGGCGTTCCTGGCTTGTCTTGATTGGAAAATCCCATTTAAGCTAAAGAGATAGTGTTAGCCAATCCTACAAATCTTGCCATGAGTGACCCCATTACCCCCGCCGTCAGCGATCGCATCTGTAAACATATGAACGACGACCACGCCAGCGCCGTGCTAGTCTACGCCCAAGTTTACGGCGATCGCCACGATGCTGAAGCCGCCCAAATGCAGGCCATCGATCCCCAAGGGATGGACTTAACGGTTCAAGCCAACGGCGAAACCCTCAATCTACGGATTCCCTTCGATCACCCCTTGCAAGACTCCGAAGACGCCCATCAAACCCTAATCGCCATGATTAAACAAGCCCGTTCCGCCCCCAAAGAGGCCTAACCGCGACCTCCCCGCTTAACCGGGCTTAACCGGGCTTAATCAGCGTCTTGTCGTCCATAAATGGCCGCCGCTTCCCCCGTCAGCCAAGCCCACATCCGCTCACCGTAGCAAAAATGCCACCATTCCTGAGGATGCTGGGCGAACCCGGCTTGACGCATCACCTGCGCCAACAGTTGGCGATGACGATGATAACTTTGTTCGGGATCGCTGGCGGCGGTCGCGAAATAGTCGGGATGCGATCGCGGGGAAATCTCATCAATAGGCGATCCCATATTCACCACCTGATTCGTTGCATTCACCAGAGTTAAATCCACCGCCCCTCCCGTCGCATGGGGGGGTGGGTCTTCGGGATCATGGCTGGGAATCGCCCAAAACTGATACACTTGTTTGAGAAGTTCCTGCTGTTGTGAATCCGAAAGACGACGCAGTTTTAAGCCCCGTTCTTCGGCTAAATCAGCCAACGCCTGATCTACCATAAATTGTTGCACCGCCACGGGACGAAAGGCATCAAAAATTCGCAACCGCCAGCCTCGATGGGTCGTTTGTAGAATCTCTTGGGCCTCAAGCAGTCGTTCGAGAACACTCTCGCGCAAACAAAAGGGACTGCGATCGCCGTAGGGGGCGCCCAATTCTCGATAGGGATGGGGACATTCCAAGGAAAATAAGCCATCGGGAATGGGAACCAGTCGTTCACCACACTCTTGAATGGGAATTGTTTGATAGGGTTTCATCATCGTGAATGGCTAACAATTAAGACGTAATTCTGAGTTTTAAACTCAGTAAAAACTATAGTTTGGTTTTAATTTGGTTTTAATTTGGTATGGGTAAACGGTTGTTCGCCCTCCGATTATTTGCCTTCCAGCAAGATATTAAATCTGCCATTATTAAATCTGCCATCAATCTTTGCTGTCAATCTTTGCCATCAATCTTACGGATTACCCGAACTCCTAAACATCGATTCTAAAACCCAGAAAACCTTGATACATCTTTCGCGCCATTTCGTCAAATCTCATGTCATCAAACCCTCTAATTAAAGCCCTCGGACAATCCCTCGCCGGCATTTTTGATAATCAGCATCAAGCCCAAGAGACCCCAACCTGGTTTGTCCCAACTCGACTGTGGCAGTATCCCCTCGTACAACAGATTGATGGGTATTATGCCATGTTTGTCGAACAAGCCCCGCTCCTGACCCCAGAACAGCCCTATCGACAACGATTGATGCTGTTGTCCGGCCCTCATCCCGGCCCTAATGATAGCGATCTTGAGATCATCTATCGAGCCTTTCGAGATCCCGCTGCGATCGCCGGGGCCGCCCAAACCCCTGAACGCCTGGCCAGCATTACCTCTGAAGCGTTACTCGAACTGCCTGGCTGTCGCTTGCGAGTCCAACGTCAGGGCGATCGCTTCATCGCCAATCCCCCCGAGGGGGCCAAATGTTACTTCGACTATCAAGGAAAAACCCGCCAAGTCGAACTCGGCTTTGATCTCACGCCAGACTGTCTTTACAGTCGCGATCGCGGCGTCGATCCAGACAGCGGTAAAGGACTCTGGGGCGCACTCATGGGCGCTTATGAATATCGCAAACATCAACCGTTTCCTCTCCCCAAAACTTGGTAAAATACCGAATCAAACTGGGACAACTCGACCCTAACCATTCCCCCTTAACCCATCCCCCCTGTTTGCTAAACTGAAACCGTTTGATACCTCAAAATCCCTTAATGAGCAGCTACTTTCGCCCCGCCGTCGATGCCATGCAGGGTTACATCCCTGGAGAACAGCCCAAACCCGGAACCCGCATCCTCAAACTCAACACCAACGAAAACCCCTATCCGCCTTCCCCAGAAGCCATGGCCCTGTTGCGGAACTTTGACGGGGAGTTGCTGCGACGCTATCCCCATCCTTACGCGAATCCCTTTCGCGAGGCGATCGCCGAGGTTCTCAACATCCCCCTCGACTCGATTATCGTCGGTAACGGTAGCGATGAAATCCTCAACCTGCTCATTCGGGCCTGCGCCGAAGGGGACCCTCGCCGAGTCGTCTATCCCACCCCCACCTACGTTCTCTACAAAACTCTCGCCGCCATCCAACCCGCAACGGTGTTAGAAATTCCCTATGGCGAGAACTATCAACTTCCCGTTGATGCCCTCCTCAACGCTCAAGGGGCTGTGACCTTCATTGCCTCCCCCAATAGTCCTTCGGGTCATTTAGTCTCAAACGACGACCTTCGTCGCCTTGCCAAAGGGCTGTCTGGGGTCTTAGTGGTGGATGAGGCCTATGTGGACTTTGCCGACGGGACCGCGTTACCCCTCGTGGCGGAGTTCGAGAATGTTATCGTCACCCGAACCCTCTCGAAAGGCTATTCCTTGGCGGGATTACGACTCGGGTTCGGGATTGCCCAGCCGGGACTGCTAGCGGGACTGTTTAAAGTTAAAGATAGCTATAACATCGATGCGATCGCCGCCCTCATGGGGGCCGCCGCGATGCGAGATCAGGGCTACAAAAATCACTGTGCTGAACGAGTCAAACGCTCTCGCCATCGGTTGAGCCAGGAGTTGCAAGGGTTAGGCTTCAAAGTGCTGCCCTCACAAACTAATTTCTTGTTGGTGACTCCCCCTCGGGAGAATGCTGAGGAGATCTATCTGGCTCTGAAGGCCCGAGGTATTCTGGTTCGCTATTTCAATCACTCGGGCCTTGAGAAACAACTACGCATCACCGTCGGAACTGAGGAACAAAATCAAACCCTCATCGAAGCCCTCGTGGATTTAATTTAGGTTTACCCCTCCCCTCCTCGTGTCATGGCTGAAGCCGTGACACGCACCCTCGGCGGCTCTGCCGCCTGGTACGGGAGGCAGAGCCTCCCAGTTGGCATTCCTAGGCAGAGCCTAGGAACGAGGGCGATACGAGGGCGATACGAGGGCGATACGAGGGCGATACGAGGGCGATACGAGGGCGACGAGGGCGACGAGGGCGAGAACGTTCTGGTGTTCCCTTCTCTTGCCTCTTGCCATCCCCTCTTGGGAGGGGTTAGGGGTGGGTTATGCCTCTTGCCATCCCCTCTTGGGAGG
>NZ_JAWOCL010000083.1:0-21045 GCF_046483825.1 Sodalinema sp. | reverse complement strand
CTTTTAAATAAAAGCCTACCTTGGCTCATTGGCGTTTAATCTCGGGATCTAGCTCTAAATAGAGCCGGTGCGTTGCGGTAGGGGCGAAAAATCCCCTCCCGCAACGCACCGATTCGGGAACCAGACGACAGATACCAGATGGAATTTTGGCGGATTATCAAGCCGGTGCGTTGCGGCAGCTTGTAGATTGTCGTCTTGATTCTACATGGGTTTGAGCCGCAACACACCCTACCGTGACTCATTAATAATGGACTTTGGCAGCATGAATTCGAGGTGGGATCATAACAATAAATAGGCAGCGGTAGGGTGCGTCCCGGCTTCGTTCAATTCTTGGATTTTAGAATTTACCAAATTACGTCTAGGTAGGGCCAGATTCTGATTTTTTCATCTTTAGAAATTAGTGATGCGTCGTACACTAAACTGGTTGCTACAATCAAGCGATCAGCTGGATCACCGTGAAAATTGCCAGGTAAACGTGTGGACAGAACCGCGATTTCAGGTGTTAGCGGGAGTAACTTTAGTCTTGGGCGCTGGAGTGCTAAATTTATCCAAGCTTGAACGTCCATCGATAACTCAAGTCTTTGCTTGGAAACCAGCATAGCGATTTCCCAACAACTGATCGCAGGAATCCCAATGAAATTGGACGTTTGAATCGAATTTTGTGCTTTTTGTGAAAGCTTTTCAGACTCACTGATCCACCAAATCCAAGCATGGGTGTCTAAAATCATCATTGTTCAGCATCCCATGAGGTTTCGATTGGTGAAATCAGGTCATCTTCAAACAGGATACTATCTTTCAACGGATTAACCGAATTCGATCGCTCCCAGGATTTCGCCTCAACGTCCGAATGTGTCAACGCCCAAATAATACGAGACAAAACCTCAATCTGGGACTCATCAATCAAGTCGATTTCTCGTTTTAACTGTTCACGATCCATCATAACTGGCCTCAATTACAGTAAATCTAACGACACTAACGGGCGATCGCCGCCACGTTTCGCAACGCCTCAACCGTGGAAATCACATGATCCGCGACCCGCTCAATCTGCTCTAAGGTATTAAAACGGCCAATTCCAAAGCGTACCGACGCATAGGCCAGCGACTCCTCACGGCCCAACGCCGCCAACACATGAGACGGTTCAATCTTCACCGACGTACAAGCCGAACCCGACGACACCGCCATCACTGGCTGCAATCCCAACAGCAACGCCTGGCCATCCACCCCCTCAAAACTGACATTCAAATTCCCCGGAAGTCGCTGCGTGGGATGGCCATTGAGATGGATTCCCTCTAACATCGAGAGACGTTCCCACAACTGCGATCGCAACTCCCGCAACCGCGTCGATTCCTCCTCCATCTCGGACAATCCCAACTCCACCGCCTTCGCAAAGCCGACAATCTGCGGCGGATACAGCGTCCCCGATCGCATCCCCCGTTCATGGCCACCCCCATGCAACTGGGCCGCTAACCGTACCCGAGGATTGCGTCGCCGCACATATAACGCCCCAATTCCCTTGGGACCATACACTTTATGGGCCGTCAGGGACATCACATCAATACATTGGGCCTGAACATCCAGAGGAATTTTAGCAATGGCCTGAGCCGCATCCGTATGAAAGAGAATGCCGCGATCGCGACAAAGCTGTCCAATCTCCGCGATGGGCTGCAACACACCAATTTCATTATTGGCCGCCATCACCGAGACTAAAATCGTATCCTCCCGCAACGCCGCCGCCAACTCATCGAGATCCACTAACCCATCCGACATCACCCGAAGCCGCGTCACCTCAAACCCCAAAGACTCCAAATAATCCATCGGGTCTAAAATGGCATTATGTTCCGTCACCAGCGTCACCAGATGCCGTCCTTTGCTGAAATAGGCCTCCGCCACCCCCTTAAGGGCTAAATTATTGGCCTCCGTCGCGCCACTGGTGAAAATAATCTCCTCAGGAGAAGCGTTAATCGCCGCCGCCAGCGTCTCTCGGGCCTGTTTTACCGCTGCTTCCCCCTCCCAGCCATAGTGGTGGTTAATACTGGCAGGGTTGCCGAAATACTCAGTAAAATAGGGCAGCATCGCCGCCAACACACGCTCGTCAACGGGAGTTGTGGCGTGAGCGTCGAGATAAATCGGGCGTTGTTGGAGTGGAGACATCAGCCGTACAGGTTCCAAAACATCACATCTATATTCTCTATGGTAGGGTCAAGGGTCAGTTCTGCACCAACTCCCCACAGTGGCTATCACTGGGATGGGGAAAGTCGCAAATTCTTTGAAGGTTGGTATTATCGCGTTACCCTTCCTGAAGCGGGGGAAACCTTCGCCTTTATGTATTCCATTGAAGATCCCATCGGCGGCGAATCCAATAGTGGCGGCGGGGCGCAAATCCTCGGGCCACGTGACGAGTATCTCTGTCGGACGTTTCCTGATGTGAGCAAGTTCTGGGGCTGGAAAAAGGGGCTGGGCCTGGGCCATTGGGGACAAACGTCCCTCACGGGTCCCCCCAAACTCATCGATCGCGATACCTTCGAGGCTGAAGTCAAACAAGGCTATCAAGCCACCGCGACTTGGCATCAGGGGCAACTCTACGACCCCGGCAGCGGCCATCACTGTACTTGGCAATATACCATTGAACCGGTCTATGGTTGGGGCGATCGCCAATCCACGGCCGGCTGGCTATCGTTTCTGGAAATCTTTGAACCCGGTTGGCAAATTCTCATGGCCCACGGTTGGGCGACGGGGTGGATTGACTGGAACGGAGAGCGTTATGAGTTTAACCGAGTTCCCGCCTATGGGGAAAAGAACTGGGGGCGATCGTTTCCGCAAAAGTGGTTCTGGTTCAACTGCAACAGCTTCGACGGCGAACCCAATTTAGCCCTCACGGCTGGCGGTGGCCGGCGACAAGTTCTTAGTTGGATGGAATCGGTGGCCATGGTGGGGATTCATCATGAGGGACGATTTTATGAGTTTGTTCCCTGGAATGGAACCGTTACCTGGGAGATTGCACCCTGGGGATATTGGAAAATGCAGGCTCGCAGTGGAGATTTGCAGGTAACCCTCACCGGGACAACGGACGAACCGGGAACGCCGTTGCGAGCGCCGACTCGTGAGGGCCTCGTTTTCGCCTGTCGAGATACGATGAAGGGCCAGGTTCATTTACAGCTTAAACAGCGTCGTCAGGGGCGCTATGAAACGCTTTTAGAGGCGACGAGTTCTCAATGTGGGTTAGAAGTTGGGGGTGGCCCTTGGAATGAGACTTGGATTGTGGATTAATGGGTGATTTATGAGTTGCCGCCTAATTGAAGCTGTGGAGATCTTCCTAGACTCATCCAATAGCATTAAGTTGCAGGCAACACTGTACAGGGATGCTGTGTAACTGATTATCTAAACAAGGGAGCATACATCGCGGCACTTCCGCCAAAAGTTTAGTCGGCAGTCCTGAATAGTAATGGTCAAACGCAGAGTGAGGCATTATAATGATGCACAAAGTACCAAATTGCACCAACATGATTACTCAATTTCTTGGAAAATGATAAGGTTTTCCGTACCAGTCGTCCAACACGCTGCCGTAGGGTGTTGTTCAAACGTTCAATACGGCTCGTTTTGCCTGAGTCCTTGCTCACAGCTTGATGCCGTTTATTAGGAATTACCTGTTCATAGGCTTCCCAAAAATCTGTGAAACAGACGGCACACTGGCGGTAAACTGGTGGCAATGATTGCCAAAGCTGCTGCGCGGATTTCCGAGAACGATCCCCAATGAAGACCCCAACAATTTCACGAGTCTCGATATCAATAGCGAGCCAGACCCAGACTTTGTTATCTTTGTTGCCAACAAAAGACCACATTTCATCAAGCTGAAGGGTCAGTTTTCCTTTTTTTTTGGGAGAAACTTCAACCTGTTTAGGGAGGTTGTCAAACTTTTGATTAACATACATCTGATTAACATACATCTGTAGCCAACGCTCGGATACCCCGGTCACTCTAGCAATGGCAGCCAGAGCCAAACGCTCAAGCAACAACTTATCAATCAATTGACGAGTGGCTTCGTCGATCGGCTGTCGAGTTGGGTTTTCAACAAACTGTCTTCCACATCGAGGTTTACCATAATGAGTGTGTCCGTATTTGATGATTTTGGTAGATTGGCACTTTGGACAGTTCATTGGTCTATCAAAACGGTGTACAATTTCTATTGTACACGAATACCATTACTATTCAGGACTGCCCGAAATATTTGCAGATACTAAGATTTTGTTGCAGTGCTATAACGCAACCGGTTTAGGTGGAGTAATGCAAATTAAGTTTGCGCCTTCTGGTGCAGTTGCCTTGGGCTTCATCTTCATCCACTTACTAAACGGAACTTTTGCCTTTTGCAGCAACTTGATTTCGTATTCATAAGAGACAAACCGCTGATACGTCTCAATGCTCGACTCCATTTCTTCCACGACTTTCGGCAAACGATCGATGATGGCTTTACGACCGTCCGCAGAAATGCCAAAGAATCCTTTTTTGACGTCAGACTTTGGAACTACGGATTCGGGTAAAGCGTCAAGCCAAGTTCCAAAATCACTTTTAAAGTCTAACAATCCGTCGCGCAATTCTTCAAAAACGCTATTCTCTGTAAGCTCTGGATTTTTCCATTGATAGATTTGAGTGAGCCGAGACAAATTTGTGAATTCTTTTAGCTCGGGATGTAGGTACATCAACGGATTGTCCGTAAGCAGAATGTCAATGTAACGCTTGATGCGATCGTGGATTTGTGCTTTACCTTCTTGAAAGCGACGTAACGCCGTATCGTATTCACCCAACTCCAGATAGCAGCGCATTTCTGCCAAGTAAGCAAAGCAAAGCGTCAAGAGATATTCATTGCTTATTTGACTTTTTCGGCTGAGTTCTTTGTCGGTTAAATCTGCGTAAACGTGTTCGGCTTCCAAAAAGCGATTGATTGCTTGTAACGCGCTGCTGCGACGATTGCTTTGCTCGGACATCGAAAATGCATTTTGCGCGAGGTCTAAGGCTGCTCTGAAGTTAGCGTAAAAACTGAGGTCGATTTTTTCGTCAACGTTGGCGATCGCCTCTTGAACTTCTTGCAAGCGTCCTTCGAGAGCTTTGACCTTTTTGTAAATCATTGTAAAGCCCAAGACGGACACCCCTAACGTGAGCATACTGCCCGCTGTGGCGAAAGCGACCATGCCTTGAACTTGACTGAGTTGAGAGCTAATTGCACCGAGTCTTTGTTGCGTGGCGAAGGAATTGCCCGCTTCTAGAGCGAGCCGGAGTGCGCCAGTTGGCTCGATTCCCGAGAGCATCTGAGCGCCCACCTGGGGTGTAACGCCACTCGCATCGGACACTTCTTTGAGCCACATGACGACCTGACCGCTCGTGTCTTGGATAACGCCGCCATTCCGCACGAGCGTCTCGTTGGCTAGACCTTTTGCAATATGCAGGGGAAGGTCAAATGATAAATTAAGAGGAGCCATAACCTGACAACCGATGATTTAGTGAGCATTGTACCCAGATTTTATCCGTCTGGCTACCCGGAGTTTTGCCACATCTCCAAAGATGTCGAGGTCTTCGTCTAACTCACTACGCTAAGCGTCGTAGTTCTGAATCGCAGCGAGAACCTGCTCTGAAAATTTGGGTCTTCTGGAAACACAGTTATAAGATAAAGTTATGGCATAAAGCAAGATAGGAATCGTCTACGCATATTTTCAAAGTTTAAAAAGCCATAAGCTTGACGCTTGATTAGCTTCAAACGATTGTTTATGCCTTCCATGACGCCATTCGTTGTTCGGCTCAAGAAGTAATTACAGATATTATCAAGATGATTGCGGATTGTCTTGACTGCATCCACATAAATCTTTCGAGCTTCCTCCAACCATTTTTTAAATCTCTGTTTGGCGGCTTCCGGTTTTTGAATATCTTCATAAATTGCTCGAAACTTTTCTTTCAAATCATAGGCTTTTCTTAAACGTTTTGAGGTTTTGAGAAGCTGCTCTAGCTTGTCAAGTTCATCAGGGCTTAAATCTTTTTTATTTTTCAGGATAAGCCATCTTGCTCCTTTGATTTTGAGAGGAGACTTAATTTGCTTTCTCAGTTTGTCTAAGTTGTCATTTATCGCTTTCACGTAATGAAAGCGATAAATTGTAATTTGGGCATTAGGAAAAACTGTTTCAATAATTTTTGGGAAACCTCTCCACATATCTACAGAGCATAGTCCAAATCTTCTGCCATTTCCGTCTCTGAGTAGTGTCTCAGCAGCTTACGATCGCCCAACAGTTGACTAAACTCATAGGAGTCTTGCTTCGCTAGTTCACAGGCCTTGCCAAAAGACAGAATTTCTTGCTCATAAAGTGTTAGAGCGAGTTCCTTGAGAAGTTCGGCTTCCTTCCGGGGTTCGGGAAGTCGCATTGCTTGAACCACAGAGTCGGGAATGGAGAGTTGCATCGCAATTTTGAAACTGATAAACATCCACTCACCCGTAGTATATAGCAATTTCCGTGTTGCCATAACTGCGATCGCCCTCTTAGGGAAGGCTTCAAGTCTATGAACGTAGAAGAATTGATTGCCATGATTGACACGGCCTTTGATGGTGTTCCTCAGCCCCAGGACTTGACGTTGCACGTAGCCGAGGCTCACGATGCTTACAACTACGGCAACGATGAGGAGTATCGCCGCCTCGATTATCGGGGCCGTTGGCAAGATATACCCGACGCGCATATCAAAGCCTGCCAGTCCGCCTTAAGTTATTTGGACAAGGTAGGCATGAGATTTTACTTGCCGGCTTTCATGGTCTGGTATTTACGATATTTCAAAACTGAGGCGGTTTGGTCAGATAATACCTTATATTCTCTGGGTAGTTATCGCCACACTCCTGGTTTAGCAGAGTATCAGAAGCAACGATTTTCATTATTTACCCCCCAGCAAATGAGAGCTTGTGCGCAATTTGTCAAGTTCTGTGCCAATGATACAACGGGGTTTAGCGATGATTATTTTGCTCAAACCATCTATGATGGCTATTGGTCTCAGTTTGATGCTCCTGAATAGGGTATGGCTATTGACCAAATGGGAAGGTTTCCGATGCCCTATTTTTTAGTTTCCCAAAAACGCCATTACCAACTCATTCAACGCCACCATATTAATTAAGAACGCATCATGGCCATGGGGTGATGATAGCCATTCTAACTGGGCGTTGGGCATCCATTGGGCTAACTCCTGCTGATCCCGAGGGGGATAGAGGAGATCCGAGTCGATCGCCACCACCAGGGTTGGCTGCGCGATCGCCCCCAACGCCGCCAGATAATCCCCCTCTCCCCCAGAAACATCATGACGATCCATGGCCTCCGTCAACGCCACATAGGTATTCGCATCAAAGCGTTTGACTAACTTCTGTCCTTGGTAGCGTAAATAACTGGCGATCGCAAACTCCCCATCTTCCTGAACCTCGCGCCCAAAACGTTGTTCAAAACTCGCCGTGGCCCGATAGGAAATCATCGCCATCATCCGGGCCGCCGCTAACCCCGTGCTGGGGGGAGAATCTTCTTCATAGTTACCATTACACCAATTAGGATCAGCAAAAATCGCCTGACGTTGGGCTTCACTCATGGCAATACACCAGGGCGAATGTCGTCCCGCCGCTGCAATCGAGACAATGCGATCGACATAATCCGGATAGAGTTTTCCCCATTCCAAAACTTGCATTCCGCCCAAGGAACCGCCAATAACAAACTGAAGTTTCTTCACCCCTAACCCTTGCAACAATCGCCATTGTAGCCGCACCATATCGCGGACTGTAATCGCCGGAAACCCCCGCCCATAGGGTTTCCCCGTCGCCGGATTAATCGAAATCGGTCCCGTGGTTCCGTAACAACTCCCCAAGACATTACTACAGACAATAAAATTGCGATCGCCGTCAAACGTCCGCCCTTCTCCAAACAGCGGCCCCCACCATTCATCTGCATCCGCACTTCCCGTCAACGCATGACAAATATGAACCGCATTATCGCCTGATTCATTGAGCGTTCCCCAACAGCGATACGCCACTTCAACATCCATTAACAACTCTCCCGACTCCAACGAAAACGGTTCGGATAGCTGATAAACTTGGGTCTCGGGGGAAATTAAGTGGCGGTATTTCATCAGTGAACTGTTAGAAGAAGGCAATAGGCAACAGGCAACAGGCAATAGGGGGAGAAGAAGGCGACAGGGTATGGGTCAATATTGCCTCCTCAGGGGAGATTTGACGTAGCCACTCTCAAAATTATCATAAATCGGGTTTTTCCCCCTTCCCTGGGGCGGGGAGGGGGCGAATTTAGCATGAATGACCTAGACCGGGTATCGGTTAGCTCGCTTGAGCGAAGGCTTGGTCAAAGTCGGCTTTGATGTCTTCGATATGTTCCAAGCCGACGGACACCCGCACCATCGCTGGGGTAATTCCGGCGGCGGTTTGTTCGGTTTCGTCGAGTTGCTGGTGGGTGGTGGAGGCGGGGTGAATCACGAGGGTTTTCGCATCGCCAACGTTAGCCAGGTGAGAGGCGAGTTGAACCGAATTGATAAAACTGCGACCGGCTTCTAAGCCACCTTTAATCCCAAAACTCAAGACACAGCCAAAGCCATGATTGAGGTATTTTTTCGCCTGTTTGTGATAGGCGTGATTTTCCAGTCCGGGATAGCTGACCCAATCCACTTTTGGATGTTGTTCGAGCCATTTTGCGAGGGCCAAAGCGTTGTCTGTATGGCGATCAACGCGCAACGATAGAGTTTCTAAGCCCTGCAACAGCAAGAAGGCGTTAAAGGGACTCAAACAGGGACCTAAATCTCGCAATCCTTCGACTCGGGCGCGGATGATAAAGGCGATATTTCCAAAGGGACCATCGGGGCCAAAGACTTCTTGGAAGTTCAAGCCATGATAGCCTTCAGAGGGTTCAGTGAACATGGGAAACTTGCCATTTCCCCAGTTGAAGTTCCCCGAATCGACAATCACGCCACCGATGGAGGTTCCATGGCCGCCAATCCACTTTGTGGCTGATTCGACCACAATATCCGCCCCATGGTCAATGGGACGACAGAGGTAACCGGCGCAACCAAAGGTATTATCGACAATCAGCGGGATATTGTTGTCATGGGCGATCGCCGCCAAGGCCTCTAAATCGGGGATATTAAATTTAGGATTGCTGAGACTCTCGACGTAGATCGCTTTGGTGTTCTCGTCGATTTGTTTCCCGAAGGCTTTAGGATCATCGCTATCGACAAACTTGACATTTACACCAAGACGTGGTAGAGCAACCTTGAATTGATTATAGGTTCCGCCATAGAGAGTAGAGGTGGAGACGATATTGTCTCCCGCCTGACAGATATTATTGATGGCCAGGAACTGGGCCGCCTGTCCGCTGGCGGTGGCCAGGGCCATGACTCCCCCTTCGAGGGCGGCGATGCGTTTTTCAAACACATCGGTGGTGGGGTTCATAATCCGGGTATAGATATTCCCGAATTTCTTGAGGGCGAACAAATCCGCACCGTCATCAGCATCCTCAAACACATAGGAGGTGGTTTGATAGATGGGAACCGCCCGCGAGTTGGTTCCGGGGGCGGGAGTTTGTCCGGCGTGGATTTGTAGGGTTTCGTAGCGGTGTTGATTGGCTTCTGACATTAAACCGTTCCTGATTGAAGTGAGTGGTGTTCGGGGTAGTGGGGGAACAGCGTCTCGCTTGGGGCCAATGTATTTTACGGGATTCAGTCCCTGGGAACAATGGAATCTGTGAGGGTTGATACGTTTTGTTGCAATTGTCTCTCAGGTGTCTCTCAGGAATTGGGGGACACCGGTTTGGGGTATCCTGTTTCGGGATCGAGCGATCGCAAGGCTTGCGCCCACTTCAGAGCCAGGCTAACTTCAGTAAAAGGAACCAAAATCGGCCCCTCATCTCCCCGATAAAAACAAAGGCTAACGGTGCGACTGCTTTTAGGGGGATAGGCTTCGTTAATTCCATGACCATTCACCTGAACCTCAATAGCGGTGACCTCTTTGAGGGAGAACTCCTGCATCTCCAGCACCCCAGTCCGGCTGGGTTTTCCCCAAACGAGGCGATCGCCCTGTTGTCCCAATACCGCTAGAATGTCATATTTGGCCCGCTCAAAGTCCTTGGCCCAACCTTGATAAGCCTCCACTTTACGAAATTCATTCCATCCCGCCCAAGCTAAGCCAAAAAACAAGACCAGCAAGGGCAACCAAATTAAACCGCGTTCCATACTTATTATTAACCCTCTTGACTAACGCTCTATCTCTATTTGTCTCTATTGTCCCGCCTCCGGGGCCAACTCCCGATGCGCTATCGTAGGAAGACAGAGATTTCAACAGACGGGCAACGAATAAAACCGGCCGGTGGTTCAACCGCTCAAAGGGACCGCGATTCCGTTGTCCGTCTAGCCAAAACCAGTTAAGACCATGAAAAATTTTCTACTCACTTGCCTATTTTTCCTGGGCTTGGGGTGGGCCTTAGCGACGTTCTCGGGACTGGCGAATCAGGGAACCTATGATTCGCTGATTCTCAACTTCCGAGATGACCTCTCTGCGGCTGAGGTCAGCCAGCAGGTCGAGGAGATGTCGCAACAGTTCAACCTCACCCCTCGTCTCAATAGCGAATTTTCCCAACGGGATCACATTTATATTGTCGAGGGCGATCGCGAGGTTTTACAAGACCTGCGCCGCCAATTCCGTCCCTACTTGCAGTTCGCTGAACCCAACTACCTCTATGGGGTTCCCGAGATGCAACTCCAATCCCGGTTTGACGGAACCGGAACTCCGGGACTGGCCAAAGCCTATCCCAATGACCCGCTGTATTCCAAACAATGGAACCTCAAAGCCATTAACGTCGAAGGCGCTTGGCCCGACAGTACCGGCGATGATGTCATTGTGGCAGTGATTGACACTGGGATTCTCAAAGTCCCCGACTTAGACGAAACAGAATTTGTCGAGGGCTACGATTTTGTCAACGATCGCGTCCTGGCCGATGATGACAATGGCCATGGAACCCATGTGGCCGGAACCATCGCCCAAACCACCGATAATGAGTTCGGCGTTGCCGGAATCGCCCATCACGCCAAACTCATGCCCCTGAAAGTCCTCAGTAAACAGGGGGGCGGTACGGTGAGTGATATTGCTGAAGCGATTCGCTTTGCGGCGGACCATGATGCCGATGTCATCAACCTCAGTTTAGGGGGAAGTGGCGAGAGTCACTTAATGCGCCAGGCGATCGACTACGCTTATGACAAAGGAGTGGTGATTATCGCCGCCGCTGGAAATGCCAATCAAAATAGTGCCGGTTATCCCGCTCGTTATCCCCGTGTTTTAGGGGTTGCGGCTAGTAACGCCGCCGGAGACAAAGCCCCCTACTCCAACTTTGGCGCTGGTGTCGATATTTCCGCCCCTGGAGGCGATACCCGTAACGGTGAAACCGGGGGGATTCTCCAACATACCCTTAACCCTCAAGATGGCTCACCCGTGTTTGCCGCCTTCCAGGGAACCAGTATGGCCTCGCCTCACGTGGCGGCGGTCGCGGCCTTAGTCAAAGCCACAGGGGTTGAGAGTCCCGATGAGGTGATGCAAATCCTTAAGGAGTCGGCCCGTCCTGTCGAAGAAGATAGTTTTAACTATTTTGGGGCCGGACATCTCGATGCGGCTTCAGCGGTGCAGTTGGCGGTGAAAGGCCAGTTGAATTTCCGCGACTTTTTCCGTTGGTTACGGGATAACGGCTATTTGAACCCCCGCTTCTGGATTGATGGCGGAACCATCGCCCTGATTCCTAAGTTAGCGATGGTGATTGGCTCCTATCTGCTGGCCTGGTTGTTACGCAATTACTTCCCCTTCCGCTGGAATTGGAATCTGGCCACGGGGTTGGTGATGGGAAGTTCGGGAGTCTTTATTCTCCGCAGCTTCTATATTTTTGACTTGCCCCAATGGCCCCTACGGCTGGCGGGAAGTTCTCTACCGGAGTTCGGGACAGCGGTTCAGGGGAATCCGGCCTTGAACCCGATTTTTGCCAGTGTTTTGATTCCTGGAGTACTCTTAGTGCTGTTGTTGGGTCATGCACAACGGAAGTGGTGGGCCATTGGTGCGACCCTTGGGGTGGCGAGTTGTTTGGCCGTGAGTGCTGTGGTCGACCCTGAGTTAGTCTGGCTAGGAAGCGGTTGGCTGGCGCGGGGTTTCTTGGCCGCTAACGCCATGGCCTGTTGGTTGCTGGCCCGACTCGCTGCAAAACCTGGAGGAATCACGGCATGAAATTGAAAGGAGTTGTCAAACACGTCGTTATGGGGACGGGGGCCTGGACCCTGGAAACCGAGAACGGCAAGATTTATGAGCTTCACGAAAGTACTCCCTCGGAGGTCTTACAACAGGATCAGGTGGTCACCTTAGAGGGGAAGATTCGTGAGGATGTGATGACCCTCGCGGCCATGGGTCCGGTTTTTGAGGTTGAATCCTTTACGTTGGGAACCCGTTCCTAGGGTTTCAAGTCAACTTAATTGTGAATGGCATTAGAAACATCTTGGAGCATTTTTTGTCCAAGATGTTTTTTGTTTTTTAGGTGAAAACCCTGAAGGTGTCTCCGTATAAACACGGATATTGTGCCTCCGTATTTATACGGGGACTTGTAGGAGCGATCGCCTCGATATTCTGGGGTCTAACCCCCTTTTCAGAACATCCATAAATCCTTGAATCGTTTTTCTGGCAAGAGATAGACCGATTTACCTACGTGGATTAAGAATTGTGTCTTTTTTGTGAAGCTTACGTAAAGCCACAGAGTTCAGATAATAAAGTTTTGATGAACTTCGTGCGAAACGGGAGACATTTAAGGGGCTACCTCCTAAGATAAAGATGTGGACAAAAACACCACCTCGACGAAGGCGACGACCCAGAACTCGGTTCGCTTTCTAAACGTAAACTATTTAGAATGGAGCCATTCACAATGAAACTCTTTAACTCAACTCTTATTGGACTCTCTGTCGCCGCCGTCGCCTCCTTGACGCTTGGTGTTGAAGGAGCCAGTGCGCAGCTATCGGCTACAGGTACGTCGTGTAATGTTGCCAACCTCACCGGTACGACTGACTGTGAAGGCATCTTCAGTGGCAATGATTCCAACACCATTACAACCGAGACGTCCTTATTCGGCAAAACCGGTTGGACAGAACGCTTTAAGGTTGACAATAGCAATGGTACAACTGGCCCTCTAACCGTGGCCTTAAATGATGCCCGAGAGGACACCTCTGGAACCTGGGAATTATCGGAAGACTTTAACTTCGATAGCTATGAGTCAGTGATGTTTGTGCTTAAAGGCGGCAATAGCTTCAGCGGCTATCTCTCCGATGGTGTGACGATGGCCGGCGATTGGAATACTGATGACACCCTTAAAGGCAACCGACGTGGTGCAGGTTTATCTCACTTCACCGTCTGGACAACCGGTACGGGAAGTAATAACGATGAACCCACCCCCACCCCGGTTCCCGAACCCGCAGCCCTTCTCGGCTTAGGTTCGATCGCCCTAGCGTCTCGGTTCCTGCGCCGCAAATCCGACGACGTCTAAGCTACAAGTGTGACCCAGGTATTGGCCAATTTCTTCGATCTCATTGAGGCTGTTACTCATCTGCCTCCCCCCTGACTCTAATCAGGGGGGAGGTTTTTGTCTGTCGCCTTAGAGGTCTGATCTGGGTGATCCGGTAATCCGGCTTAAAGCTTCAGTGAAGATACGGAGGCTCAATTATAAAGTTGTGGTGATCTTTGCGCAAAACCCACTAAAATTTCCCCAACTCTCAAAAAATGTCCACTAAAATGGCCGTGTAAATAGGCAAAGCTTCCGTCGGAACTCCCATTGCGGTTCCCTCGACCGAAGCCCGAGCCTAACTCAAGGACTTTGTCCCGCTATGAACGTCTTACTTTCAGTTGGGACAACCCTCGGTGGCCTGACGGTTGCTCTGATGGCAGCCTCCGCCCCGACTCATGCCGCAAACCTCGTCTGGGGGTCTTCCTTCGACTTAGATGGGGCAAACACTGAGAATGACTGCTCTGGCTACTTTGGCAGTGACGTGGAAACCTGTGAGATCGAAGGTTCTCCCGTTTTGGGCCAGGTCAACAACCCTCACCGGGATAACGCGAGTTGGACACTCAACGGCAGTTTCCCGAGCCTCAGCACAGGGGAATGGACCTTTGAACCCCCACCACTTCCGCCCCTGACCCAGGTTGAGATTGAGACGGGAATAGACCGACTGATTCTTTTAAGGGGACAGCAGGGGACTTGGACCTATACTCGGGGTGAGGAGGATCCAGCGATTCGCTTCTGGGTGGCCCAAGGGGGGACTGGCTTCAATCTCTTCTATCATGTGGCTGATGCCGAGGATGTGGCCGCCTGTTCGGGAGTGGCCGCCTTCAGTTCAGCCTGTTTGAGCAAAGCCGTTACAACGTCGGCGGGAGAGTGGTTTACTCCCCTCGATACGTCAAATATGGGCTCGAGCCTTCTTTCCAAGGGTGAACAGACGGAACGGGGAGTTCCCTTTGCTTTATCCCACTTGACCTTTTATCAGGGTGAGGATGACGATCGCGGTGGGGACAATCCAAATGCCAAAGTTCCTGAACCGGCGACAATCTTGGGTTTAGGGGCGATCGCCCTAGCGTCTCGGTTCCTGCGCCGCAACTCTGACGACGTATAATCTCCAACGGGGAGATTGGCGACAACATTAGATCATGACTGGCTGCATCAACGCCCCCAAGATACCGTTGGGGGCGTTTTTTGGGGCCATCTTCAGGGAACTTGCCGGGAGGGTCAGCAAAATGTGAGAATGCTGAGGTAGTTCGACCGTCACAGTCTCAAAACCTTATGGCCAGTCAATCCCCCATTCCTGTTGTTGTCAACGGTGCTGCCGGAAAAATGGGCCGCGAAGTCGTCAAAGCCGTTGCCCAAGCTGACGATATGATGCTGCTTGGGGCGGTGGATACGAACCCCAATGTGGCGGGCCAGGATGTGGGAGAGGTGGCCGGCTGTGGTCCGTTGGAAGTGCCGATTCTCACGGATTTGCAAAGTACCTTAGTCATGGCCACTCAGGAGCAAACTCAAGGGGTGATGGTGGATTTCACTCATCCGAGTGGTGTGTATGAGAATATCCGAGCGGCGATCGCCTATGGGGTGCGTCCGGTTGTGGGAACCACGGGCCTGAGTCCTCAACAAATCCAAGATTTAGGGGAATTCGCCGAGAAAGCCAGTACCGGTTGTCTGATTATCCCCAATTTCTCGATTGGGGTGGTCTTGATGCAGCAGGCGGCGATTCAAGCCTCGAAATACTTTGATCATGTCGAGATTATCGAACTCCATCATAATCAAAAAGCCGATGCGCCCTCGGGAACGGCCATTAAAACCGCTGAGATGCTCGGAGAGTTGGGCAAAACCTATAACCCGGCGGCTGTGGAGGAAGAGGAGAAGCTACAAGGAGCGCGAGGGAGTGTCGGGAAGGAAAATATCCGCATCCATAGTGTGCGTCTTCCGGGATTGATTGCCCACCAGGAGGTTATTTTTGGGGCAGCCGGCCAGGTGTATACTCTACGCCATGATACGAGCGATCGCGCCTGTTATATGCCCGGCGTTCTCCTGTCGATTCGCCAAGTTACTCAACTCACCTCTCTGGTGTACGGCCTCGAAAAGATTATCTAACCGACAAGTTTGTCTGGGATGGCGATCGCTCCGGTTAAGTTCTGCCATTCTTCGTACACTAGAGATAGTCTGTCCCGTTAGTTGACACGTACAGAGGTGGCAGACACTTAGTGACGGGTTCTAACGGACACTGAGGCGATCGCACTCAGGATATCAAATATGGTCGAAATTCTCGCCGCATTGTCTGCATCTGCTGCGGCTGGACTGAGAATTGGACTCCCTCTGCTGATGGTTGGTTTAGTTAAAACCAATCTTTGGTCAGATGTGCCAATTTTGTCTAACTTCTCTCCCTCCGTCGTGGTGGGAGTCTTAGCCGCTTGGTCTTTTTGTGAACTCTTTGCTTCTAAACAACTTATAGGCCAACGAGTTTTACAACTCATTCAACTGGTGTTCTCCCCCATCGCCGGGGCCATTGTCGGTATGGCTGTGGCCCAACTGGCGGAGATTGAGGATTGGCAAGTTGGCGTGATTGGCATTGTCGGTGGACTGCTGGCCCTAGTGTTGCAATTGGTGCAAACGGGCTGGTTTTTCCGGCTGCGAGGCCTTCCTCTCTGGGCGATTTGGGTCCAAGATGCTCTATCGGTTGTTTTGGTGTTATTTGCCTTCGATGCCCCACAACAGGGGGGATTGATTGCTCTATTGCTGTTGTGGTTAGCGATTCGCAGTTCCTCGGCCTGGTATCGTTGGCATCGCGAGGAACGCTATAAACGCCGCTTGATGCAACATGCGGAGTATCAAGAGGCCTTGGAAGACGAGGAAATGGAAAATTAGTCTTGACAAATCAACAATTTTGTGTAACGAGATTAGCAGTGGAACAATTTGCAGGATTTTTGCAAATTCTCCGGAATGTGTCCAGGGCGGACGAAAGTAAAAGACAGGTAGATGCACCCTGATGATTCAACCCCGGCGATTACACCCCGCCGGGGTTTTTTTGTGTTTGTCTCAAACCTTGCCTTAAAAGGGCAATCTCAACCAGCGACGGAGACTATTCGAGAGGCGATCGCCCACGCTGAGTTCATCCTTCCAAGTCTCTTCCTGGGCGGCCCACTCCGCCGTCAAGGTTCGCCCCAAAGGCGTTAAGCGAAAACTATCGGTAATTCCCTGGCCATCGACTTCTCGCCGCAATACGCCCACGTTAATCAGCCATAATAGATCGTTCTCGACGATCAGTTCTGGGAGAGGGTCGAGGGTATAGCCAGCGGCGACTCCCGCCGGGCCGACAATTTTTTCGAGGAAAATTCCCTGTTTCTGAAAATCCTGATAGAGTTTCAGGGTAAAGGGGGCGCAACGCAAGGCACGACGGGCGCGGTTGAGGCTATTGTCAGAATAGGGGATTGAAGGGGATGCTGGCACAGTCATAAATACGAACAGGACATCCGACAGGGGGGATTGTACCTGTATTCTACCTGTATTCTACTTGTATTCTTAAAGGACGAGAGGCGCGATCGCTGCTGCCTTCTCCCCTCCTCATTTGCTCAAATTTTCCGTTGTTATCTGTCTCATGTCCATTATCGTTGCCAGTTTCTACCAATTTACCCCCCTCGAACAGCTTGAGGGACTGCGATCGCATCTGTTGGCCCTCGGCCGCGATCGCCACCTCAAAGGAACCCTGATCCTCGCCCCCGAAGGCCTCAACGCCACCCTGGCCGGATCTCGAACGGCGATCGATGATTTCATGGCCCAACTGCGTCAAATCCCCCAATTCCAAGGCTTAGAAGCTTTGGACTATAAAGAGTCTCAAAGCCAAACTCCTCCCTTCCAACGCTTCAAAGTCCGCATCAAACCCGAAATTGTCACCTTCAAACAGGACAATGTCAATCCCCAAGACACCGTGGGAACTTACGTTGAAGCCACCGAGTGGAATCAACTCATCTCAAATCCCGATGTCACCGTCATCGACACTCGCAATAACTTTGAAGTCAAAATTGGCACATTTAAGGGAGCAAAAAATCCCGAAACTGCCTCATTTACCGAGTTTCCGGACTACATCCAAGACAACCTAGACCCCGAAAAAACGCCCAAAGTCGCCATGTTTTGCACCGGCGGCATTCGTTGCGAAAAAGCCACATCCTACCTGTTAAAACAAGGCTTCCAAGAGGTGTATCACCTCAAAGGTGGAATTTTAAAATATCTCGAAGATGTCCCAGAAGAGGACAGTTTATGGGAGGGAGACTGTTTTGTCTTCGATGAGCGTGTCGCCGTTCAACATGGCTTAAAGCCCGGAAACTACGAACTTTGTCTCGGATGCGGCCATCCCGTTTCCGCCAAGGAACGAGAGTCGCCTTATTATAACTGGGGTATCTGTTGCCCCCATTGCCACGACCATCTCAGCGACGAGAAACGCCGCCGCCGAGAAGAGAAAGTACGCCAGCTAACGCTTCAACGCCAACGTCAAGCCGTCAGCGATGGGAACGAGACTTAGGGTGATGCGATCGTCGTGGTGAAGCTGGCGGTTAAACTCGCGAATCGCCTCCGTGCGCTTATCGGTCACGGTTTCATCGGCCACACGCCCGGACCATAGAACATTATCGATCGCAATCAGTCCCCCCGATCGCACCAGTTGCAGACACTTCTCGTAATAGTGAGGATAGTTACGCTTATCGGCATCGATAAAGGCAAAATCAAAACTCTCCCCTTCCCCAGACTGGAGTAACTGTTCCAGGGTATTCAGGGCTGGGGCGAGGTGCAGCTGAATCTTATCGGCGACATCGGCGTGTTGCCAATAACGACGGGCGATCGCCGTCATCGTTTCATCAATATCACAGGTGACAACGGTTCCCTGCGGCGGCAAGGCTAAGGCAACCACCAAGGCACTATAGCCGGTAAATGTGCCAATTTCCAAGGTTTTCCGCGCCCCCAAAAGCTGCACCAGCAGGGCCATAAACTGCCCCTGTTCCGGGGCGATTTGCATCCGCGCGGCGGGTAATTGGGCGGTTTCCTGCCGCAATTGTTGCAAAACGGGGTTCTCCCGTAGGGAGGTATTGAGGAGATAGTCGTAGAGTTGGGGCGATACGCCGAGGGTTTTGGGAGACATAGAGGAAGAAGGCAATAGGCAACAGGCAACAGGCAAGAGGGGGGAGAAGGCAATAGGCAATTAGAAGCTTGCGATCTCATCTCCGACCGATTCAACCTCGACTCATGCTGTCTGCCATCTGTGCTAAAATGATGACAATAAATTTGGCTTTTGACAAGGTTTTCTTGAACATTGAGAATCCGCAGTATTTGTATCCATGAAACAAAAAAGTTCGTTATTATGCGAGTGCCTAGATCATCTAAATTCCTTACCTGATATTGAGGCAAGAAACGGCGATCAAAACTATATTATCATCCGCAACCGCGATAAATCAATAGACTATGCTTACAAAATTCAGCCAGATGTTACAGGTACTATGGCTGAACTCATTATCCCTTATTTTCAACGGCTTGAACGAAATAACGAAAAAAAAATCCTCCTGATTACCCGCTACTTATCCAACTCAGCCATTGATATTTTTCTGAAAGAAAAAATAGAATTTATCGATACGGCAGGCAATACTTACCTCAATAATCCAGCTATTTATATTCTGATTCGCGGTCAACGCCGGCCAAAGGTCAAACCTTTGTCTCGTTCCAAAATGACTGTTACAACACTTAAACTCATCTACGTTTTATTGAAAAATCCCCACATTTTGCGGGCAACCCTAGGCGATATCGCTGCGGCGGCTGGTATTGCATCATCAACCGTGAGTCGCAATCTTAAAGATTTATATAATTTAGAGTATTTACAACGGCAACGAGATGGTAACTATCGAATTGTCAACTATCCAAAACTTCTAGAGCGTTGGGAAATGGGCTACGCTGAAAGTCTTCGCCCAAAACTAATCGTGGAAGCGTTTGCGCCTGTAGGAGAGGGGAGCTTTTCAGATGTAGCAGAGCGTATTATTGAAGGAGCAAAAGAGGGTGATTTTTTGTTGGGCGGAGAACTCGGGGCAGCGATCGCAACGGATTATCTTCGTCCCCAAAGCGCTACATTACATTTAGTTGAGAGAGATATCCAAACATCGGTGAAATTACAAGCAATGAAAATTGCAGCGAAAATGAGGCTTAAGCCCAGTCCAAAAGGAAACATTGTCTTTATTCGGCAATTTGGTACGCAGAATAACTGGACTGAGGATGGGATGAAAACCCTCGCGGATCCATTGCTACTTCATGCAGAGTTGCTGTTAATTTCGGATGAGCGATCGCAAGAAACTGCGGATCGCCTTTACAGAAAATATGTTGCTCGGAGAGATGAAAATGCTTGATCCAAACGAAAAACAGGTTTTAGTCGATCTCAAGACTGTACTAGATTCTCTAGATCTACCCAGGCTTATGGTGGGGGCTGGAGCCAGATTATTGATTTTTGACCGACAATATAACCGGGAAGGTCGTGCAACAAAAGATTGGGATTTTGCTGTATCTGTCAAGTCCTGGTCAGATTTCAAAATTCTCTGCGATCGTCTGACTCTTGGAGAAAATCCACGCTTCAAAGTCGCTCATAAAGTTCCCCACAAATTCATTCACTTGGAAACAGATGTAGAGGTTGACATCGTACCTTTTGGAGAAATTGGTCAACCAGGACAGGAAATTGAATGGGAGGATGGCCTGACAATAAATTTACTCGGATTGGAAGAGGCTTTACGATTCGCCAAAGAGCAAGTTATTGACGATGATCTTGTGATTTCAGTGGTAGATTATCCCGCGTTTTTGGGTCTTAAACTCATTGCCTGGTCAGATCGGGGAGGTAATAAAGATTTAAAAGACGTTGATTTTATGATTGAAGGAATCGCGGATAGGGGGATTTATGACAATCGCATTCTTGAAGAACTGCTCAATGAAAATGAAATGGCTGAAGGACAAGTTGAGTATGATTCAACGGCGTCTACTTTCTTACTGGGGCGAGACATTCGGCGAATATTCCACGATGCTACAGTCAGTAAAATCAATGAAGTTTTGTCGGAAATCTTGAAAAACCGGGATATAGTGATTCCACAACTCATTCCCCGGACGGTAACTGATAACAAACAATGGGATGATAACTTCGATGCGATCGTTCAACGTTTTGAAGTGTTACAACACGGGATACAGTCTCCGCCCTCTCAAGACAATACCTAATTCGAGTTGTATGGCCGATCGCGTTTCTTTTTTCGCCCAACTTGGTGGCCAATCACGCGCAACGACCACGCGCAACCACAAACTGGCAGGTTCTGGGGCGTACCCTTCTGGAACGGGTGTCCAGGCGTCACACTGGTGATCCTTCTGGTTGCCCGAGGCCACAGAGGAAGAGGCAAGAACCCGAAGGGATGCCGCGAGGGGTTAAAATGAGATCCAACTGACTATGTTAAAG
>NZ_JAWOCL010000070.1:0-9711 GCF_046483825.1 Sodalinema sp. | reverse complement strand
CGCCCAGAGGACGTGTCACGGCTTCAGCCATGACACGAGGAGAGGGGGGGAGGCAGGAGAGCCTAAGGAATGCTCCGGAGGAGGCGGAGCCTCCCGTCCACAGGCGGCAGAGCCGCCCAGAGGACGTGTCACGGCTTCAGCCATGACACGAGGAGAGGGGGGAGGCAGGAGAGCCTAGAACCTTAACCGAGAACCGCTTTCAAACCGCCATCTAATTAGCATTAAATAAGCTAATTAAATCTCGCCGACCATCGACAACACGAACAATTTCGACGACCTCATCGTTCAGTCGATAAAATAAAATATATTTGTCCAATATAACCCCCCTCAAACCGACCGATAAACCATCATAGGGTTTGCCAATTGTGGGAAAGCGACGTAACCTTTGACACCAAGCTTCAAATTGATTGAGAAACTGTTCTCCGGCTTCGAGACGATTACCCGAAAGACCATCAATAATGTCTTGCAAGTCGCGAAGTGCCGGGGGCGAAATGATGTATTGTCGCATGGACTTATCCATCGTTTCCTTGATGGAGGCGATCGCGCAGTTGAGCCACGACCACATCTCCATCGAGTCCCTCGCCCTGATCGAGTGCAGCAATCCCCGCTTCAACCTTTTGGCGAGTTTCACCAAGCCATTGCTCGTATTCTTGTTGTTGCTGGAGCAGGATTAAAGCTTGACTGAAAAGGTCTTCAACACTTTGATAGTGACCGTTGGCAAGTTGTTTTTTAACAAATGCCTCTTGTTCGGGGTTTAAGGTGATTTGCATGGGGACTGCTCATCTTGACGCTCTGCCCTACCATAACATCTGGAAATTGCCAAAGAGATAAACCTAGGGATTGCCCCTAGATTTATCTCTGCGTGAAACCTTAACCGAGAACCGCTTTCGCTTTAGCCAACACGTTATCCACCGTGAAGCCAAATTTCTCCATCACCGTTCCACCCGGAGCCGACGCACCGAAGGTATCGACACTGAGCATATCGCCCTCAGCACCCATATAGCGTTCCCAGCCGAAGCGAGTCGCCGCTTCAACCACCAAACGCTTCGTAACCGCTTTCGGCAACACAGACTCACGATAAGCCTCGTCTTGCTCCTCAAACAGTTCCCAAGAAGGCATTGAAACCACACGCACCTTCTTACCTTCAGCCGTGAGTTTCTCCGCTGCATCAATACAGAGAGAGACTTCACTCCCCGTACCAATCAGCAGCATCTCAGGAGTTCCCTCACAGTCAGCAGCAATGTACGCGCCTTTGGCGACATTGTCAGCGGTGCTGGCGGCCAAGTTGGGGACATTCTGACGAGTGAAAGCAATCAACGTCGGACGCTTGCGATTTTGCACCGCCACTTTATACGCCCCCGAAGTTTCATTACCATCAGCGGGACGAATCACCACTAAGTTGGGAATCGCACGCAGGGAGGCGATGGTTTCTACCGGTTGGTGCGTGGGACCATCTTCACCCAGGGCGATGGAATCGTGAGTCATCACATAGATCACGCCCGCTCCTGACAAGGCCGACAGACGAATCGCCGCCCGCATATAGTCGGCAAACACCAAGAACGTGGCACAGTAGGGGATTAAGCCGGAGTTGTGGAGAGAAATCCCGTTACAAATCGACCCCATGCCATGTTCACGAACCCCGAAGCGGAGGTTGCGGTTCTCATAGGTGCCTTTTTGGAAGCTGCCGGAACATTTGAGTTCCGTCAAGTTGGAGTGGGTTAAGTCCGCCGAACCGCCGATGAGTTCCGGGAGGTTGGGGGCTAAGGCGTTGAGGGTGGCTTGGGAATGCTTACGGGTAGCAATTCCTTTGTCCTCGGGGGTGAAGCTGGGTAAGTCTGCATCCCACCCTTGGGGCAGTTCACCCTTAAGCATCCGCTCGAAGGTGGCGGCTTCTTCTGGGTATTTGCTGCGATAGGTGTCTAGGGTAGCGTTCCAGGCCTGTTCAGCTTCTGCACCGCGCTCGATCGCTTTGCGGAAATGCGCTAAAGCATCTTCAGGAACTTCAAAGGGATCGTGGTTCCAACCGAGGTTTTTGCGGGTGGCTTCGATTTCTTCGGCACCGAGAGCGGCACCGTGAATGCCAGCGGTGTTGCCTTTGTTGGGGGAACCGTAGCCAATGGTGGTGGTGACTTTGATGAAGGAGGGTTTGTCGGTGACTTTTTTGGCTTCGGCGATCGCCTTCTCAATACTATCGAGATCGGTGTTGCCGTTTTCGACGTGAATCACGTGCCAGCCATAGGCTTCAAAGCGTTTGGCCACATCTTCGGTGAAGGAAATATCCGTGGACCCGTCGATGGAGATGTGGTTATCGTCGTAGAAGGCGATCAGTTTGCCGAGTCCTAGGTGTCCAGCCAAGGAACAGGCTTCCCCAGAAACCCCTTCCATGTTGCAGCCGTCGCCGAGAATGGCGTAGGTGTAGTGGTCGACAATCTCCGCGTCGGGTTTGTTGAAACGAGCCGCCAGGTGAGCCTCAGCCATCGCTAAACCCACCGCATTAGCAATCCCTTGTCCTAAAGGACCCGTGGTGACTTCTACGCCAGGAGTTTCAAAGTTTTCCGGGTGTCCGGGGGTACGAGCGCCCCATTGACGGAACTGTTTAATATCGTCAATGCCGACACTGTCATAACCGGTTAGATATAACAGGGCGTATTGCAACATACAGCCATGTCCAGCCGAGAGGACAAAGCGATCGCGGTTAAACCACTGAGGATTTTTGGGGTTAAAGCGCATGAAGCGATCCCAGAGAACAAACGCCATCGGCGCAGCTCCCATGGGAAGTCCGGGGTGTCCAGACTTGGCTTTTTCAACGGCATCAATCGCGAGGAAGCGAATGGAATTAATGCAAAGTTCTTGGAGTGATTGGGTGGCGACTGCCATAGTTTCTACTGTTAAACGATTGACTGGACGAACAGGTGTGAGGTGAAGGAATTCGCGAACGGATAGACGAACCAAACGCCCTCACGAAAGTGTCCCCATCATCCCACTATGGGGATCGAGGAGCAAGGGGCAGACCCGAGAGAGCCGAACGCTCAACTCAACGCCTTAGTGATATTTCCCAAAGGCGAGACAGACATTATGACCACCAAAGCCAAAGGAATTCGAGAGAGCCACATTCACCTCTCGCTCTCGGGCCTGGTTGGGAACATAGTCTAAATCGCAATCGGGGTCCGGGTGTTCTAGGTTCACCGTGGGGGGAACGCGATCGTTGGCTACGGCTAAGACGGCTGCCACCCCTTCAATACCACCGGCACCGCCGAGGAGATGTCCGGTCATGCCTTTGGTGGAACTGACGGCGGCGTTGCGGGCGTTGTCTTCCCCTAGGGCCGCTTTCATGGCGGCGGTTTCGGTGCGATCGTTGGCGGTGGTACTGGTTCCGTGGGCGTTAATGTAATCCACCTGCTCGGGTTGGATGTTGCCATCTTTGAGAGCCAGTTGAATGGCGCGGGCAGCCCCTTCGCCTCCGGGAACCGGCGAGGTCATGTGATAGGCGTCGCAGGTCATCCCATAGCCCAGCATTTCTGCGTAGATGGTGGCTCCCCGACTCAGGGCCATGTCTAAGTCTTCGAGAATTAGCACCCCAGAGCCTTCACCCATAACAAAGCCATCCCGCTGGGCATCGAAGGGACGGCTGGCCCGTAGGGGGTCATCATTGCGGGTGGATAGGGCTTTGGCGGAGGCAAAACCGGCGACAGATAGTTGCGTAATCGCCGCTTCTGCACCGCCACAAATCATGGCTTGGGCATAGCCTTGTTGAATCAGGCGGAAGGCATCGCCAATGGCGTTTGAGCCAGCGGCGCAAGCGGTGACGGGGCTGGAGTTGGGTCCTTTGGCACCTGTATGGATGGCCACGAGTCCCGCTGCCATGTTGGCAATCATCATGGGAACCGTGAAGGGACTCACTCGCGAAGGACCGCGTTTGAGGAGGACTTCGTTTTGGTCTTCCATCACCTTGAGTCCACCGACCCCCGTTCCGAGCATGACACCGATTTGTTCGGCGTTGAGGTCATTGATCTCCAAGCCAGCATGGGTGAGGGCTTGTTTGCTCGCGGCCACGGCAAATTGGGCGAACCGCGCCATGCGTTTGGCATCTTTGCGGTCAATGTAGTCATGGGGGTCAAAGTCTTGGACTTCTCCGGCAATCCGACAGGCGTAGTCGGTCGGATCAAACAGGGTAATTGGCCCGATGCCGATTTTGGCCGCGAGGAGTCCCTGCCAATAGTCGTCTACGGTTTTCCCGATGGGCGTAATCGCCCCGAGTCCCGTGACAACAACACGTTTGCGCTGGGTTGAGGATTGGGTCATGATGTCAGTCAGTATCGAGGGAAGGTCGAACCCGACGAAATACCAAAATGGTTAGTTTTATTAAGTCTTAGGGTTTTAGGGCAGTGGACAGTTTGGAATGGACATTTATATAAAACAAAACTTTCTTATTGATGTGTTTTGAGCTTCAGCAAATGTCCTATTTTGTCTGGCGACTGCTCTGGGTTTAAGTGAACGTTCGGCGATTGGCTTGTGATTGCGCGATCTTCAGGAGGATGACGCTAGGAGATCTCAACCAAGGCGGTCGGTTGAGGTCCCCGGTCATCTCTTAGGCTTGTGCAGCGGCGGATTTCTCTTGGATGTAGCTAATGGCATCCTTCACCGTCAGAATTTTTTCGGCGTCTTCGTCGGGAATTTCGATATCAAATTCTTCTTCAAAGGCCATGACTAATTCCACGGTGTCGAGGGAATCGGCACCAAGGTCTTCGATGAAACTGGCTGCTTCTTTAACTTGGCTGGCTTCAACACCCAAGTGTTCCACGACAATTTCCTGGACTTTCTCTGAAACGTTCGTTTGACTCATCGTTAGGCTTCCTATATTAACTGGCGCAGCAATTTGATGCGGCTGATCCGCAGACAAGCGATTTTACCGTCTGTCGGGGACAACAAACAAGGGATCAAATGGTTTCGTTGCGCTCAATGGTCTGTTGGTCTGTCTTCATCCTATCGGAACGAGCGATCGCCGCGAACCGCGTGGGGACCCGTTGCGAACTCGGGCTGGCCGCAAATCTAGTTAGGGCAATGGCTCAGCATAGCCGGCGCGAACTAGGGCCTGATAGAACATGGCCGTCACTTCAGCGCGAGTGGCCGGTCGCTCCAGGTCTAAGTCTTCGGAATCGGGGGGTTTACGGTCAAGTTCTGCCTCAATGGCAGCGGAAATGGGAGATTTTGCCCAATCCGGGACGGTCTGGCGATCGCCGTAGGCTTGTAAAATCTCGTCGGGGTTATCCGGGTCTTCCAAGTTTAGGCCCGCCCGCAACGACAGCAACACCTCTAGGCGAGAGATGGACTGTTCTGGGCGAAACTCGGGGCCGGGATAGCCACTCAAGAAGCCCAGACGAACGGCGGTATCAATATCCGAGGCGGCCCAGTAGTCATCGTTAACATCCTCAAAGTCTAAGGGGTCTCGCACGCGGTTATTGCCCTCAAACACCTGCTGAACCAGGCGAGCATATTGGGCGCGAGTGACCGGTTCTTCTGGGGCGAAGCGATCGCTCGCAACCCCCTCAATCAAACCTCGGGCCGACATAGCATCAATATAAGCTTTAGCCCAATTTCCCGCCTCGACATCGGCAAAGTCAATGGGGTCCTCAACCTCATCGCTGACATCGGGACGCACTTCGCTCTCGGTCCCATCATCCACATTCACATCATCCGTTGGGGTGGGGATACCCGCTAACTCATCCTCGGGCATCATCTCTTGCGTCTCTGAATCCGTCTCTGGCGTCTCCTCAGCGGGAGTTTCCTCAGTCTGATCTTCATCAGCGGGAGTTTCCTCAGTCTCTTGGTCTAAGTCCCCGCTTTCCAGGGCGCTGCGGGCTTCATCGCCCAGACCACGACCAACGTCCTCAACCTCCCCCGAGGCGGACTCGCCAGCCGCCTCGCGATCGCCGCCAGAATCGCCGCCAGAATCGCCGCTAAAATTGCCACTCAAGAGGAGGGAACCTCTCCCATCTTCCTCGTCTGCTGCTCGTCGCCGGGACCCTCTAGCTGTCTCCTCCTCCGCATCCGGTTGGCGGGTGCGGTTCTGCGATCGCTCAGATGCCCCCCTTTCGGGACTTGGCGGCGGCTGCAACCGGCCTCGATCCCGGCCGGTCGCGGTGTCCTCATCTGTATCATCATCTGTATCATCAGAAGAACCACCAGGGCGATCGCCATCCTGCGCCAAACCGGGAATATCAACCCCCGCAATTTGGTTTGGCGTGATGCGTCGGAGATTACCCCCAGTTAAAACCCAGAAGCCGACACCGCCGAGAGTGGCCAGAGTGACAAAAATGGCAATCCATTCATCGCGTTCAACAGGCCGGGGAGATTCGGGAGGAGTGGGGTTAGCCATGAAAGCACCTCAATTGAGCAGCAGTTGTTCTCTTGACCTCGATGATATCAGCATATCTCGGTCGCCTTAGTTGATTCATCTAGGTTGACTCGCCGGCCGAGACTTCTGATACGGCGGTTGAGGAGTCGTGGTTGATGGAGTTGTCATGGCCCGTCTCAAGCTGTTGGCGGAAGCGTTCGATCAGGCCAATGGTGACGGCGGGAAGTTCGAGATGAGGCGTTAAGCCGACCTCTTCGAGAACTTCAAAGGCCTGAACCGCTTGGGGATTGAGATCCGCCAGACGGCGACCGACTTCAAAGTTGACAAACTGGGACTTTTTGCCCCAAAGCATCGCTGTCGGGGTGTTCAGTTCCGGGAGATAGCGGGCTAAGTCAAAGCAACAATCACCGCGAACAAAGGCCAGAGCGGCATAATCGGCGTTTTCCTGTTGAGCCGATTCGAGATAAGCGTCGATGATTTCGTCGTAAATGCGTTTGGGATCGGCAAATTGACGCTGTTCCAGGAAGGAGCGGATTCCCCCTGGGGTGGCGACACCTAAGCCATAGAAGAGGCGATCGACGATGGGGGTTTTGACGATTTGGGCAAAAAAGGTGTTGTTGTAGCTATTGCCAAAATCCGAGAGGCCCGTGGGATTGGTGAGGATGAGGGATTTGAAGCGTTCAGGATAGGCGATCGCCACGCGAATGGTAAAGGCCGCCGTCAGGGAGGAGGCCACCACCGTCACCGGTTCGTCACAGGTGGCGGCTAGGAACTCGCCAATGGTGGTGATGTAGTCATCGGGGACATAGTCTCGTTGGGGATGTTCTGATCGCCCCCAGCCAATGAGATCCGGGGCCAGGATGCGATGGCGATACGCAAAGGCGGGATAGACTTTCGACCATTCATAAGCCGACGACCCCCCACCGAGTCCATGGAGGAAGACGAGGGTGTTGTCACTGGGGGCGCGATCGCCCTCAGCGGTGTAATAGGCCATGCGGCCCAAGGAGGTTTGAATCGCCTGTTGGCTAAAACCGGGGGGAATCTTCATATGGCTTGCTCCTGATTGATCTGTAATTTGGGGAGGTGGAGGGTTATCTTGTGTCAGCTTCTGTTTCTGTTGTAGCGAATGCTGGCAGCGGCGGTGTCCATCGGAAGTCCGATCTGGATGTCGAGATGGATTTCGGGATGGATTTAGGGATGGGGGCGATCGCCGGCTTGGATATCCCCAGATTGGCCGCCAGTTTTCCTGAGCAGGCGAATCCCCTCAATTTGCAGGGTTTTCTCCAGAGCCTTCGCCATATCATAGAGGGTCAGAGCGGCAACTGAGACCGCCGTTAAGGCTTCCATTTCCACTCCTGTTTCTGATTTTGTCTTCACCGTAGCTTCGAGGCGATAGCCGGGCAAATCCGGCGCAGCGTCAATCTGAACATCAATTTTTTTTAGGGGCAGAGGGTGACAGAGGGGGATGAGTTGGGCCGTCTGTTTAGCGCCCATGATGCCTGCGAGTTTCGCCGTTGCCAAGACATCGCCTTTGGGAGCATTTCCGGCGGCGATCGCCTCAAACGTCTCTGGCTTCATCCGCACATAGCCCTCGGCCGTAGCTTCGCGAACCGTGACCGCTTTCTCGGAAACATCCACCATACGGGCTTCGCCGCTCTCATCGAGGTGAGTTAAATTTTTTTTTGGCTGGGGGGGTTGCGTCATCGATTTTTTTCAGTTATGATGGTTTCCTAGCGAACAACGCAAGGGCTTGTAGCTCAGTGGACTAGAGCACGTGGCTACGGACCACGGTGTCGGGGGTTCGAATCCCTCCTAGCCCGTTCCAAAGTATAAACGAGTGGTTTCCAATTCGGGAACCACTCGTTTTGCATTTCGGGGCTAGAGACTTCCCCAAGCTTCATCTCACAACTTGTTTAAGGTGAGCCATCCATGGAAGACAACAATTCCCCTCAATCTGAATCTCCCCGCCCTTCTCAGACATTCAGTAATTTAGACGGGGTTCTGGGTTGGATCGAACGGGTTGGCAATGGTCTACCCGACCCCGTGACGCTATTCCTGATGCTGGCGATCGGGGTGATTCTCTTGAGCGCCTTGGCGGCGGCGGCGGGGCTTTCTGTGGTGCATCCGGCAACGGAAGAAACAGTTACAGCCATGTCGTTGCTGTCTGGCGAAGGATTGCGACAAATGGTGACCGAGGCCGTGCAGAACTTTGTGCAGTTTCCTCCGTTGGGGCCGGTGCTGGTGGCCATGCTGGGGGTAGGTTTGTGCGAATATACTGGGCTGCTGTCTGCCGCGTTGCGGTGGGGAGTATCGGCGACACCGCTGGCTTTGATCAGCCCTGGTATTGTGTTTTTGGGGGTGATGTCAAACCTAGCGTCGGATGCTGGGTACGTGGTGTTAACGCCCCTAGCGGCGATGGTGTTTGCAGCGGTGGGTCGCCATCCGATTGCGGGGCTGGCAGCGGCGTTTGCCGGGGTTTCGGGAGGGTTTAGTGCCAACCTACTCATTGGGACCCTAGACCCCTTGCTAGCCGGGATTAGTCAGGATGCCGCCGGCTTTATTGACCCAGGTTATGTGGTGAATCTCACCGGCAACTACTACTTTATGGCGGCGTCGACCTTTGTGATTACCCTGGTGGGGTGGTGGATGACCGACAAGGTAGTTGAGCCTCGTCTGGGTCCCTATGAGGGCGATCGCACCCCAGAAGATGAACAGACCCTCACCCCCTCCGAGCGCAAGGGGCTTCGCTGGGCCTTGTATGCTCTGTTAGCCGTGCTGGCTTTGCTCGCCCTTCTAGTGCTACCCCCCAATGGCGTTCTGCGCGATCCTGAGACGGGCAGCCTTGTACCGTCTCCCTTCCTCAACGGCATTGTCATTTTGATTACCCTGGGTTTCCTGATACCGGGAATTGCTTATGGCATGGCGGCGGGAACCGTGCGCAACGATAAGGATGTGGTCAAGGGGATGTCCACAGCGATGAGTGCCATGGGCTACTACATCGTGCTGTCGTTTGTGGCGGCACAGTTTATCGCCTACTTTAACTGGAGTAATCTGGGGGTTATCGTTGCGGTGAATGGGGCAAATTTGCTAGAAGCTAGTGGCTTTACAGGCATTGCGCTGCTGTTGAGCTTTGTGCTGCTGAGTGCGTTTATCAACCTCTTCATCGGTTCAGCGTCGGCGCAATGGGCGATTATGGCTCCGATTTTTGTACCGATGCTGATGCTATTGGGCTATACTCCGGAACTGACGCAACTGGTGTTTCGCATTGGCGACTCGACGAGTAATATTATTACGCCGCTGATGGTCTATTTTCCTTTGATTGTGGCGTTTGGGCAGCGGTTTGATAAAAACCTCAA
>NZ_JAWOCL010000047.1:0-19654 GCF_046483825.1 Sodalinema sp. | reverse complement strand
AACCGGCCCTGAAAACCCTCGCCAAACGTCGCAAAACGGCCCGCAAGGATGCCGAAGCGTTACTCCTGGGTAAGTCGTACAACAAATTCAAAGGGGCGATTCAGGAATGGTTACAACATCCTCAATACAGCCCCTACGCCACGCTACCGATTCAATCGGTTTTGGCGGATGTCTTACTCCCGAGTGTGTGTCGTCTCCTCCTCGAACCCGGTTGGTGGGTGGGGTTATCTCCTGAGACATTCCTTGAGACATCTCCCGAGACATCTCCCGAAACATCTTCTGAGACATCTCCCGAAACATCTTCTGAGACATCTTCCCAAATCAGCCGTGAGGCGGTGGATGAGTTACTGCTGCAACAGGGTAAGGATCTCCATGAATTGCGTAAGCAAACCAAGCGTGTTCGCTATCTGATGACAATCTTCGGCGATCTCTATAGTCCCACCTATCAAGCCTATTTGGCCGATATGAAGGAGTTACAAGAAATCTTGGGACATCTGCAAGATAGCTATGTTATGGGAGAATTTCTCAGTGAGGCGTTGAACAAAGATTTTGCGAAAGTCGCCCCGGAGTTGGCCCAACAGCTTCGTGAGACACGCTATCAGAACTGGTTGCGTTGGCAAGGCCTACAACGTCGTTATCTCTCGCCGCCGATTCGCCAAGTGTTCCGTTCTGAAATCCTCAACGGCTATCAAGCCCAACGTTAAGGCGCAAAATTAAGCTCAATTCGGCTCATGCTCGGGGATTGGCCCGCCCCGATTTTATCACTCACCCTACCTCGCACATTCTCTTATGGGCAACCTGGTTTTGCTTGCTGTCGGCCTCGACCATTATGACTATCTTCAGCCCTTGCGGTTTGCCGTGCAAGATGCCCAGGGGTTGGCGAATCATCTGCTGCAAGCGGGTTGGCTGCGGCCCGAGGATTTGGCCCTGCTAACGGAACAATCGCCGCCAACGGAGGATGGGATTGAGACGGAACCGAAGGCGGCGACGTTCGGGCGATTGCTGAGTGAGTGGCTTCCTCGTCATGTGGGGAGTGAGGATCTGGTGTGGCTGTTTTTTAGTGGGTATGTCCTCAATCATCAGGGCCAGGACTATTTTCTGTTGCGAGATAGTGATCCTGAACGACTCCCGCAAACGGCTGTTGCGGCCCAATCGGTATTTGAGCATCTCCAGGCCCTCGATAGCCAGCATATTACTCTATTTCTGGATATCCGCCGCCCCACAGCCCCCCAGTTGGGACAAGCCATTGGATCGCAGTTGGTTCGTTTGGCTGAGTCGGCGGGGATTCCGGCGTTGTTGAGTTGTCAGTTGGATCAGCGATCGCGGGAGTCTCGGGATTTACGCAATGGATTGTTTACGACGGCGTTGATTGCGGCGTTACGGTATCACGGCGATCGCACTTTAGCGGATGTAGAGGCGGAGTTACGTCAAGTGTTGCCCCCCCTCGCGGATCAATGTCGCCAACCGCCCCAAACGCCGCTACTGATTGCCTCAACGGCCCAGCAGGGGCGATCGCTGTTTGTCAACGAGATCCCCGAACCGACTCCTGAACCGACTCCTGAAGTGACTCCTGAAGTGACTCCAGAACCCACTCCAGAACCCACTCCAGAACCCACTCCAGAACCCCAACCCGCTTCGACAGCGGCGACGGGGAGTCTCTGGCAATTGATTGGACTGTTGGGGGCGATCGCCTCGTTTTTAATGCTAGGGGTGTTTGGCTCGCCGGGAGACCCGGATATTGAGGAGTCCACCCCTATGGCAGAAACGCGCCCAGACCCCCCAGAATCGTCCTTAGACCCCAGTGAAAGCCAAAAAATACTAGAAAACGCCCAAGCCCAGATTGACCCCGGACAAGCCTCATCCTACTGGCGGGCGATCGAACAAGTCCGACAGATTGACCCCAATCAACCCCTTTATACTGAGGCTCAAGAGGCGATCGCCCGTTGGAGTCAAGCCATCCTCGATTTAGCCCAACAGCGGGCGGAGAATGGACAGATTCAATTTGCCATTGATGCAGCCCAATTAGTGCCTGAAACTAGCCCCGCCTACGAGACCGCCCAAGAACGAATTGCCGTTTGGGAAACGCAAATTCCCTAAATTCTCCTGTTGAGAATGTTCAGGAAATCAACGGTAATTTGTGGATATTCACGACAAAAAATCACACTAAAAATCCTGGTGGGAACGCCACATAATTTGCCCAAATTTACGCTCAAAATCCTGAGAAAAAATAGTATTATAACAAGGCAATCCCCCCAACCCAGTGAGACACCGAGTTTCTAACAGAAACCCGGTGTCTGGTATTCGACCCGAGTCGTCAGAGTTTTTGATGCCCAGACCTGTCAACCCCCTATTCCCTTAAGAAAACCTAAAGTTCTCATGTCCTGTTCATTCCTGGATTTTTCCGAAGAACGCGGCCCTTCGTACAAAACTTTACATTCACTCCTAGAGCGAGTCCGTTGTACCCTGAGAGGGGATGGCTCCCCCCTCCGAAGCCATGACGACAGATTTTCCCCTAACCCTTTAAACCCGTAACACCGACCCGCCTATGTTGTCCGTCGCTGACGCCGAACACCTCATTTTCGCAGCCGTTCATCCCCTCACCGACAGCGAGGGCGTTCGCCTCCCCGAAGCCACCGGGCGGATTCTGGCCACCGCCGTTCGCAGTCAACTAGACTTTCCCCATTGGGATAACTCCGCCATGGATGGCTATGCGGTTCGCTTTGAAGATGTCGCCGCCGCCTCGGGGGAAACCCCCGTCAGTTTACAGGTGATCGAAAATATCGCCGCCGGAACCCCACCCCAGCACACCCTAAAATCAGGGCAAGCCGCCCGCATCTTCACCGGGGCCATGGTTCCCCCAGGGGCCGATACCATTGTTATGCAGGAGGCCACACGACGAGACGGCGATCGCGTTGACGTCTTACAACCTCCCAAAGCCTGCGGAGAATTTGTCCGTCATCGCGGCCGCTTTTACCAAGCCGGAACCCCCCTTCTCAATGCAGGGATTCGCCTACAAGCAGCGGAAATTGCCGTCTTAGCGGCGGCCCAATGTAATGTGGTGAAGGTCATTCGCAAACCCCGTGTGGCAATTCTCTCGACGGGAAGTGAGTTAGTCGCCCCGAATCAGCCTCTCAAACCCGGACAAATTGTTGATTCTAATCAATACGCATTAGCGGCTTTTCTACATCAATTAGACATTGAAGCCCTACGGTTGGGAATTGTGCCCGATACCCCGCAAAGCCTGCGTCAAACAATTCGTGAAGCTTTGCAATGGGGAGATGTGGTGATCTCCACAGGAGGGGTTTCTGTGGGCGATTATGATTATATTGAGGGGATTTTGCAAGACTTGGGGGGCGAAATTCAGGTGCAATCAGTGGCTATTAAGCCCGGTAAACCTTTGACCATGGCCCGTTTTCCGAAACTGCGATCGCTGTATTTTGGCCTACCAGGAAATCCAGTCTCAGCCTTAGTCACGGCCTGGCGATTTGTGCAACCGGCCTTACTCAAACTCTCAGGATTGAGTCACGGCTGGCACCCTCAATTTGTAGAAGCAACAACCGAGTTAGCCTTACCCGCCGCCCCCAGCCGAGAAACCTATATTTGGGGACAAGTGGCGATTCGCGACGGACAGTTCCACTTCAATTGTGCTGGGGGAAGTTTTAGTTCTGGAAATTTGGTCAATTTAGCCCAAACCAATGCTTGTGCCGTGATTCCGGTGGGAAGTCCTGGAATTGCGGCAGGGGAACGGCTGTCGGTGCTTCTGTTACAATCTTGAGAGCCTAACCGATCTATAGATAGCAATTGAGGGGGCGTTTGACCCGTGAATGACAATGTACGCTCTGCAAATGGCAGTTGCAAACCCCATGGATAGGAAAAAACAATCACGGTTTACACCATACTCAAAAAACAAGGAGATTCGATGGCAAACAAGATTGAAGACATTTACACTGATATTATTTCCAGCTTGCCTCCAACAGAACGGTTACAGTTAGCAACGCTTATTCTGAATGGACTCGCGAAACAACAAATACGTCGTGAGATAAATTTTGTTGATGATGTTGATGATAGCGATGTCTGGACCCAGGAGGATCAAGACGACTTAGCTCTATTTGCGTTTCAACATGGTGTTGCTTACTTTTCACAAGAGGAGGATGAAACGGAGTGAGTGTTAATTCGGGTGATATCGTGACTGTTGATTTTCCTGGAGTTACAGGAATCAAACGCCGTCCGGCTGTTGTTCTATCGTCGGCGACGTATCATGCCAACCGCCCGGATGTCATTATTGGACTCATCACATCCCAGAGAAAACGATTGGGAGTCACGGACTATGTCCTTCAAGACTGGCAAGCCGCAGGTTTGCGGGTTGCTTCTGTCTTTCGCAGCTTTATCGTTACCTTGCCCCCTTCCGCAAACCTAGTTCGGATTGGACATCTCTCTGAACGAGACTGGCAAGGGATTCGGGACTGTATTAACCTGGCGTTAGAACGTTAAGGAGCGTTTGATTGAGGTTCTATAGCAACTACCCAGTCACATCAAATCTGTGAAATGAGTCAATTTTTTCTAGGTCTTCAGGATAGATGGTGTGATTTGTTGCTTCGGACACCAAATTGTAGGGGAACCCACCCCTAACCCCTCCCAGGAGGGGATTTTCTGCCCCTACAGCAACGGATGTAATCTGTCATAAATTGTCCTGATTACCCTGAACCCAGGAACCCCTTTTTTCGATTGTTTAGCCTCCATTATTAATGTTTAATCCCTCGGACCTATCTTTACGTCGTCTTGTCGCCCAAATGTTTGTGGTTCGGGCCTCGGGGCATCTGTTTGACTCACAAATTCGCTATCGGGCCTGGGAACCCGATCGCGATCGCCTACGCCATTGGCTTCAGGATTGGGGGATTGGTGGCGTCTTACTGATTGATGGCAGCGTCAGCGAGTTGCGGCTGCGAACCCAACAACTGCAAGAGTGGGCCGAAATTCCCCTGTTACTCTGTGCCGATATTGAGGAAGGGGTGGGGCAACGCTTTCCTGGGGCCACCTGGTTTCCGCCGCCGATGGCCTTAGGGGAAATGGCCCGCCAGGAGTTGCCCCAGGCCCAACAGTTGGCCCGCGAGATGGGGCAATGGTTGGCGTCAGAAGCCGTTGCAGCGGGATTAAATTGGATTTTAGCCCCAGTCGTCGATGTTAATAATAATCCCGATAATCCGGTGATTAATGTGCGATCGTTTAGTGACAATCCCGAGATTGTGACGGCCTTGGCAACGGCGTTTATTGAAGGGACTCAAACCCAGCCGGTTTTAACCACCGCCAAGCATTTTCCGGGCCATGGAGATACCAGTGTCGATTCTCATTGGCAATTACCCCAACTCCCTCATGATGCCCAGCGGTTGGAGGCGGTGGAGTTGTTGCCCTTTCGCGGGGCGATCGCCGCTGGCATAGACGCCATTATGACGGCTCACGTGCAGGTTCCCCTCTGGGATGAACAGGCCCCCGTGACCCTCTCGCCTCGGGTGTTAGAGGCGCAGCTACGGGGTGCATTGGGCTTTAATGGCTTGGTGGTGACGGATGCCTTGGTGATGGGGGCGATCGCCAACCAGTATGATGCCCGTGAGGCGGCGGTGTTAGCGGTGGAGGCGGGCAATGATATTGTTTTGATGCCCGAGGATCTCCCCGGTGGGATTGAGGCGGTGTGTCAGGCGGTGGAGTCGGGGCGAATCCGCCGCGATCGCATCCTAGCTTCGGTGCAACGGATTGCCCAGGCCAAGGCCAAAATCACCTCCTCCAACCGCTCTCCCCTGGCGGATTTAGCCCAGGTGGGGTCTGATGACGCTAAACAGCTTGGCGATCGCATCCTACGGGCCTCGGGAACTGCTCGCCCTGGCTCCGTGGCCGCCGTCGAGTCGGGCTATAATCTCGTCATCGTCGATGATCTATTACGCAGCCGCCATCTGGATCACCACTCCCCCGCCATCGCTCTGCCGAAACAGCAGGGATATCAGCCCTATCTGCTCGATCTCAACGGCGATCGCTCCCCGAGTTCGGCGATCGTTTCTCGCCCGACAATGGTGCAGGTTTTTATTCGCGGTAACCCCTTTGGAAGTAGCCTCGCTTTGGCTCAACTGAGCGAAGAATGGCTTAACAAATTATTAAGAGATGGCGATCTTCGGGCGATCGCCATTTATGGTAGTCCATATAGTCTCAAACGATTCTTGCGCCAGATCCCTACATCTGTCCCTTATGCGTTTTCCTTCGGACAAATGGCCGCAGCCCAAGCGATCGCCCTTAATCAGTTATTCCCGGATTTACGGCTAGATTGGTCATCCTTGACCCCCCTGGCCTAAATTTGGCAGCTTTGGACATCACACTCCCCCTGGGTTCGGATTTGTTAGGATGGCGTTGAGAACGACCACTCCGACCGGCAACGGGATGTTTCAGCCCCGAGGACGATGACCAACTTCATGAAAATTCATTAACTTTGAGTATAATTGAGGTGTCCCTACCTCAAGGACGGTCAAATGTTGGTATAGAAGATTACAGCTTCCTCAACCATTTGTCCGGATCCCGTTGTCAGACTCAAACTCAAGCTTAGATTTAACCGAGTGACGATCAACTAGGTCAAGCTCGCTCTAAATCCTGTTTACAGATTCTACAGTTCAGTTCACGCTATATCACAGGACTATACTATGACTTTCACCACCACCGCCCGGTACAGTATTGAAACCATCGAAGAAGAGGCTCGCCACTTGGTGCAGAAGGGAGCCGTCAGTCGCCAGCAACCGATTTACACCCTCTGCGTCCATATCCCGGCTCGCCATTGGACCTCCGTCGAAATTGAACTTGAGAAGCATGACTACCTCCTGCGCGATCGCATCGGCGATCTCGTTGGCCCAGAAACCTGGGAAAACGACTAAGGAGTCTGACTCAGCCAAAGCCCTCTCCATACCACGACTATTTAAACAAGGCAGAGGCGATCGGATCGTAACTATTGTTACCACAATGTAAATTTTTTCCCGAAATTGGTAACGAATTATCACGATTTCTCTTAAATCCTTCACCATCGGGATCAAACAACGGTGAACTGTCGCGATTACACAGTTCACCGTTGTTCTCGTGCGTCGGTTCTCAAGAATGAGATCGGCCAGCCGCAGGATTAAGCGTCAGATTTAGAATGGCGTAGTTGTTCCAACTCCTGACGTAACGAGGCCACCATCTCCGAGAGGGCTTCTAACTCTTCTTCCGTGGCGGGTTCAGCGGTTGACTCCTCAGCTTCTCCCGTCACATCGACGGTTCTAGGACCATCTGGAGATTGGCTTCCGAGGAGTTCATCGACAAAGCGGCGTGCTTCGAGTTCGGTGATCTCTCCTTTTTCCGCTAGGCGTTGCACCACAGCATCCCAATCCTGATTTTGCAGGGCCTGTAGATTTTCCTCGCGTTTCTGAGCATCTTGCAAACTCTCTAGGGCAGTCGATGCTGCGCCCACAGTAGCACGGAAACTGGTTTGTAATGACTGCATCAACGTGTCGGGGTTCATAGGACTCAACTGGTAAAGGGGCAAGGGTTTGACTGTATGTTAACAAAGGTGAAGCACGATCGCGCAAAAACCCGACCCGACAGCCCAACGCCGCCGATGTCAAGCCGCGAGTCATGGCCCGAGACTCCCGCTCTCCCCCCCTCAGGAACGAGGACGACAAATCCCGAACACCGATGTATAGCCGTGGAGGAAGGTTGATCCTCCGACTGGGCCAATTTCTCCATTACAGAAAAACCCACTCAGCGGTAGATTGGGGAAATAGCGATGGAACAGTCGCGAGTCAAAGTTACCATCTTTGTATAAGCCAAGGCCTCGGCCGAGACAGGCAAACATCAACGCCCCCAACGGCTGAGATGGCCCAGTTGGCGTCTCACAATAGCGTTGCAGTAGGGTTTCGAGGTCATCGGCGGAGGTTTGGGCATCCCGTAAGTGAAACTGAACCCGCTGGCCGGGGCGAACGCGATCGCCGATGGCGATGGCCCCGACTTGGGGATCAACCCCAACGAGATTACGAATCAGAAAATCCCCCGCTTCGAGCCGTTGCTTAAATTCATCGCGCACCACGCCAATAAATAGAGACTGTTGGGCTAATTCGCGATCGCTCTGGCTTAATTGGGTAATCAACTCTCGCAGTAACTCCAGGGGAGGGCGGGCGGTATCGGTTTCCCCCACATCATCGAGGGACAAAATGATATTGCGTTCTCCCGAGGCGACGCGATAGGGTTTGCCAATGGGACGACATCCCTGGGCGACGATGGTATCGAGTTGCAGATTACCAGATAGGGCTACGCCCACCACCCCTTCCCGCAGGGCGCGATCGCCATAAAACAAACTCCCCCCATTGAGAACCGCACCACTAGAGAGTCCCCCCACTTTCGGAGCATTGGGATAGGCATAATCGAGGCCCTGAAGACAATCGGTAATACCGGTCATCAGGGGATCTGCCAAGAGAATGAGCTGGGGATCATCGGCGGGATCAACGCCGAGGGTCTCGATCCAGCGATCGGGAGGACTATCGAGATCCGGCAGATGGTCCAACGAGAGATAAAACTCCTGAACCGTCACTCCCGGCAGGTAAGCCAGGGTTAAGCTGATGCCAATATCGCCCTCAATTTCGACGGTATCGATGGACTCTCCCCCCATCTGAGCGCCGATGACGCCTCCTCCTCCGCAGCCAATGAGGGGAATATCCGGGAGCTGTTCTCGTAGCAGGGGCAACACCCGAGGATAGTCACTGGCAAAGGCTGAGGAGATGAACACTAAGCCCAAATCAGGCGGGTTAGCGAGGCGTTTGAGGGCGGCCTGGCTCACCTCCGTGATGGCGGCTTCGAGGGATGGACGAGTTGATAGGGCATTAACCCACTCCATAGGTGTTTCTCTCCCGATGATAGGGGGGACAAGGCGGAGGCTTGAGACGGCAAATCTAAAAATAACGCTAGGGTTTTGTCGTGACCGCCTCATCATCCGGTATGAGTGATCCTATCAAGAAGCGACCCCGACTCAAGGTTTAATCTTGGAGTCTGCGGGGCCGTCTGAGCTGATATCCCGGCTTGGGGTCAATCTTTCTTGTTAAGATCGCTTAAGCAACGGTCTGCGAGAGGTCATCTCTTGATGACCTGGGCCAGACGAACAGATCCCACGGAGCGATCGCCTCTGTACTTCTGATCGAGTCCCAGACTCATCAAACAACCGGCCCCTAGGTGAGCCGTTGCGACATGGTCTGACGGGGAAGGTTCCCTTCATCCTCAGAAGATGTCTAAACTAAGAACAGGTTATTACCCAAACGAACGAGATTATGAGCGAAAACAACATCCAAAGCCAAATTGACCAAGAGCGTGAAGCCGCACGCAACGCTTGCGATACCAGTGGCGCGAATTCTAAAGAATGTGCTGCCGCTTGGGATGCCGTCGAAGAGTTACAGGCCGAAGCCGCTCACAAAAAAAACAAACCCGAGAAAACGTCCTTCGAGACGTACTGCGATAACAACCCGGATGCGGCTGAGTGCCGAGTCTACGACGACTAGAGGACGACTAGAGACCGCTCAGTTCGGCAGCAACGCTTGTTAGTGAGACGGTGAGGGGGATTCCTTCACCGTCTTTTCTTGGGCTTGTTTGGGGCTTTCCCAAGGCGATCGCCGTCGGGGGGATAGCTCCTCGGCTCGACCCTCTCCGTTCCCTTGTGGAGTGACCTCGGGAGGGACGCCGAAAATCTAAAAACAACAAGTCTCCTCATTATACTCCTAAGCCTGAAAAAGAAATCAATATTTTAACAATCTTTTTATCATGTTAAAAACCTTAATAATTGCCGGGAAAATATCAATTATAAATAATCATTAAAAAGTTGTACCAGGTCCGGATCAAGTCGATACCATGAGAGACGAAGCTTAACCACGCGGGATGGATAATTATTATGGTTACTAGCGCTCCTCAATCTGCATCCGGATCTTCCAAAACTGATAGCCTAGTGCTGTGGTTTGAAGATGTTGGGATTGCTGATGTTTCCCTGGTTGGCGGCAAAAACGCCTCCCTGGGAGAAATGATTCAACAACTGTCGGCCAAAGGGGTTACCGTCCCGACTGGCTTTGCGACAACTGCCTATGCCTATCGCTATTTTGTCAAACAAGCGGGACTCGAAAGCAAACTCCGTAAACTCTTCTCCGACCTAGATGTCGAGAACCTGAAAAACCTGCGCGATCGCGGCAAACAAGCCCGGGCGTTGGTGTTGAATACACCATTTCCCAAAGAACTCGAAGTGGCGATCGCCACCGCCTACTTCAAACTGTGCGAACGCTACGGCGCCGACACAGAATTTTGCGAACGCTTTGATCCCGAGTATCGTCAAGCCTGTAAAGAATATAGCTACGACACCGACGTTGCCGTGCGATCGAGTGCCACCGCCGAAGACTTGCCCGACGCCAGTTTCGCCGGACAACAAGAAACCTATCTCAACGTCCACGGCGCCAAATCCGTTCTCGAAGCCTGTCACCGTTGCTTCGCCTCCATCTTCACCGATCGCGCCATCTCCTATCGCACCATTAAAGGCTTCGATCACTTCGACGTCGCCCTCTCCGTAGGTGTACAAAAAATGGTGCGTTCCGATTTGGCCTCATCCGGGGTGATGTTCTCCATCGACACCGAAACCGGCTTCAAAGACGCCGCCTTGATCACCGCCGCCTATGGCTTAGGAGAAAACGTCGTCCAAGGTGCCGTCAACCCCGACGAATACTTCGTCTTCAAACCCACCCTCAAACAAGGCTTCCGTCCAATCCTGGAAAAACGGCTCGGCAGCAAAGAGATCAAAATGATCTACGACGTTGGTGGCGGTAAACTCACCAAAAACGTCCCCGTCGCCGAACCGGATCGCCTCAAATTCGCCATTACCGACGATGAAGTCCTCACCCTAGCCAAATGGGCCGCCATCATCGAAGACCACTACAGCGAAGTCCGGGGCCAATATACCCCCATGGACATTGAATGGGCCAAAGACGGACAAACCGGGGAAATGTTTATCGTCCAAGCTCGCCCCGAAACCGTCCAATCCCAAAAATCCGGGAACGTCCTCAAACACTACCGTCTCCAAGGAACCAGCGACATTCGCGTCACCGGACGAGCCGTCGGCGAAGCCATCGGCCAAGGTCTGGCCCGCGTCATTCGTGACGTCCAACAAATCGACGAATTTGAAGCCGGTGACGTTCTCATCACCAACAAAACGGATCCCGACTGGGAACCGATCATGAAAAAAGCCAGTGCGATCGTCACCAACCAAGGTGGACGCACCTGCCACGCCGCCATTATCGCCCGAGAAATGGGCATCCCGGCGATCGTCGGCTGCGGTAACGCCACCGGCGTTCTCAAAACCGGCGAAGAGGTGACCGTCTCCTGCTGTGGAGGAGAAGAAGGAAAAGTCTATGCCGGTTTAGTTCCCTTCGAGATTGAAGAAACCGTCCTCGACAACCTCCCCACCACCAAAACTAAAATCTTGATGAACGTGGGTAACCCCGAAGAAGCCTTCGGCCTCTCCGCCATTCCCTGTCAAGGCGTTGGCTTAGCCCGCTTCGAGTTCATCATCGCCAACCACATCAAAGCCCACCCCTTGGCCTTGCTGCACTTTGACGAACTCGAAGATGCCGCCGTCAAACGGGAAATCGCCACCTTGACCGCTGAGTATGAGGACAAACCTCAGTTCTTCGTCGATAAACTGGCCTACGGTATCGGCACCATCGCCGCCGCCTTCTACCCGAAACCCGTGGTGGTGCGGATGTCCGACTTCAAGAGCAACGAATATGCTAACCTCCTCGGCGGACGGCAGTTTGAACCCAAAGAAGAAAACCCGATGATTGGCTGGCGCGGTGCATCCCGTTACTATGACCCCAACTATGCCGACGCCTATGGCTTAGAATGCAAAGCCTTGAAACGGGTTCGCGATGAAATGGGACTGACCAACGTGATCCCCATGATTCCCTTCTGCCGCACCCCCGATGAAGGCCGCAAAGTTCTCGCAGAAATGGAAAAACATGGCTTGAAACGGGGCGAAAATGGCTTGGAAGTCTATGTCATGTGCGAGATTCCCAGCAACATCATCCTCGCTGACGAGTACAGTAAGGTCTTTGATGGCTTCTCCATCGGGTCCAATGACTTGACTCAGTTGACCCTCGGTTTAGACCGTGACTCCGGTTTAGTGGCGCATATCTTCGATGAACGCAACGAAGGCGTCAAAACTATGGTCCGCATGGTCATCGAACGGGCTAAAGCCAACAATCGCAAGATTGGGATCTGTGGTCAAGCTCCCAGTGACTATCCTGAGTTCGCTCGCTTCCTGGTTGAACAGGGAATTGACTCGATTAGCTTGAACCCTGACTCAGTTCTCAAAACCATTCTCGATATTGCTGAGTTTGAGTCGAGCCGCTCTTAAGTTAAACCGTTGAGATCAAGGGTTGAGATCATCAGCTTGATTCGCTCTGATTCACCCTTATGTTGATCCCCAACCGTTGGGTTGGGGATTTTTTTGCCGTATTTTTGAGCCGAGCGATCGCGCTTGCCCCAGAGTGCGTCAAAATAGGACTAATCCATTCACCCTCAGACCGTCCCTAATCAAGCATCCTACCCCCACAGAACGGCCCTGAGGGTTGAGGGCTAATGCCCCGTCAATGGCCTCAAAATCTGTCAACTATCAACGGTAAACTGTCAACTGTGCTGAGCATTCTTCTTCCCGGTTATCAGCTTAGTTCACCCATCTACGAAAGCGTGAACTCCTTAGTGTATCAAGGACAGCGCGAACGGGATGGATTGCCAGTCGTTCTGAAAATCCTCAAGAGCGATCGCGCCACCCCCACAGAAGTTGCCCGTTACCAACAGGAATATCACATCAGCCAACAACTCGAACTTGAAGGGGTGGTACGCGCGTTAGCTCTCGAAACCTATCAAAATACCGTTGCGATTGTCTTAGAGGATTTTGGTGGCCAGTCCCTGAAACAGCATCTGGCTCAACGGCCATCTCACCGGCTACGCCTCCCGGAATTTTTGGATCTGGCCATCCAAATTGTGGAAATTCTCGGGCAAATCCACGGCGCGAATGTCATTCACAAAGATATCAATCCCGCCAATATTCTCTACAATCGGGACCTAAACTGCGTCAAGTTCATCGATTTTGGCATTTCTAGCCAGGTGACTCCCCCTTATACCGTTCTCCCCAATCCCAGCATCCTAGAAGGAACCCTCCCCTATATGTCCCCGGAACAAACCGGGCGCATGAACTGTTCTCTGGACTATCGCAGTGATTTTTACTCCCTAGGGGTGACCTTTTATGAACTGCTGTTGGGGCGATTACCCTTTGAAAGCAACGACACCATGGAGTTAGTCCATTGTCATATTGCCCAAAATCCCACCCCACCTCATGAAATTGACCCGCAAATCCCACCGGCCCTATCCGGGATTTTACTGAAACTGCTGGCCAAAACCGCTGATGAACGCTATCAAAGTGCTTGGGGAATCCAGGCGGATTTGGTGTTGTGCTTGATGCAACTTGAAGCGACGGGAACCATTGAGGATATTACCCCAGGGGAAAACGATGTCGTCAATAAATTTCGCATCCCTCAACGGATTTATGGACGCGATCGCGAACTGCAACAACTCCACCGAGCTTTCGAGGCCATTGGCGCGGTTCCTAAGTCGGAAAACGGCAGCCTCCCCAATAACTTGATGCCGTCTCTCGGCTCGACCTCGGCGATTTTTATTATGGGAGAATCGGGAGTTGGGAAAAGTGCCTTAGTGGCGGAAAGTTACAAACCCCTCAGCCGTCATTGTGGCTATTTTGTCTCGGGCCAATTTCAGCGATCGCGACGGGAGAGTTCAGCGCCGTCTGGGGAAGGAATGGCCCCCATCGAGGCGGTATCTCCCCCATCGTCTCAGCCAGGAGCGTACAGTGGCTGGATCAGTGCCTTAAGTGAGCTGATTCGCCAACTACTGACCGAAACCGAAACCTCCCTAGGACAATGGCGCGATCGCATCCGAGCGGCCCTGCAACCCCAACCCGCCTCAGAACCGTCCCCCGAGGACGACTCAACTCCCGCTAACCCCGTGGCCTCGGAGGTCGCCCCCCAAGATCGGGATATCGCCGCCTTGCTGGAGTTTATCCCGGAACTGCAACTGGTGTTAGGACGCAACACCCTCCCCAGCGCTCCCCTTGGCGATGAGAGAAGTCCAGACTGTCCCCCACAGCTCCTGCAACGACTCTTACAAGTCTTCTGTCGCAGTTCTCATCCCTTCGTGGTCTTTCTCGATAACCTGCAATGGGCCGACGCCGAGAGTTTAGCCCTCATTGAAGCCCTCCTCGGCGATCCCAAGTCCCAATCCTTCTTGATTATTGCCGCCTATCGAGACCATCAAAACCGTTTCCTGCGTCAGCCTCAGTCTCCGTCTCCGTCTCGTCCCCCCGGCTCTCCCTCCCGCTTCGCCCTCAGTCCCATTTTGTCCCTGCAAGAACGGTTGCGCGATCGCGGCTGTCCCCTCGGACAAATTCCCCTGCAAGGCCTCGAACTCGAAGCGATCGCCGCCCTAGTGGCCGATACCCTCCAAAGTAGCCTCAAAACGGTGATGCCCCTCGCGGCCCTGATTAGCCAAAAAACCAACGGGAATCCCTTTTTTGTGCGGGAGTTCCTGAAAACTCTCGATCGCGAAGAACTATTGCGCTTTGATGATGAGTCCATGAGTTGGCAATGGGATATCGATCGCATCAAGGCTCAGGACATTACCGACAACGTTCTCGAATTTCTCCTCGACCAATTCAAAACGCTCCCCTCCGACACTCAATATATTTTGCATCTCGGCTCTCTGGTGGGCATGGAATTTGATCTCGATTTAATTGCCGATTTAGCGAATTCCTCCCCAGAGGACTTGTTTCAAAGCCTCATTCCCGCCCTCGTCGAAGGCCTCGTGCAACCCCAATCCCGCGAAGCCGGCCCCACCACCCTCAACCCGGCCCGGCAACGTCGCGGCGAATCTCAAGATCTGTGGTTATTGCGACAATATCAATTTCTGCATGAACAAGTGCAACAGGCCGCCTACTGCATGACCCAGTTTGCGGCCGTTGATGAAGGGGGGACGACCTCAAACCGCTCCCGAGACAACGCCGACTTCCATCTGCAAATTGGTAAACGGCTTTTAGAGCGGGTTCAACATCCTCCCATGACCGCCCTCGTCTCCACCCCGGAGAGCGCCGCTCTGCCCGAGTCCTCGATTCCACCCCATGATATTTTTGAAATTGTCCACCATTGGAACTTGGGTCAAAGCGCCATCTGCGACGAGGGCGATCGCATCCAACGAGCGCAACTCAATCAATGGGCCGCCCAACAAGCGCGGCTGACCCGAGATTACATCAGCGCCATTCGCTACAGTTTGGCCGGTATTGACGCCCTCGGCGAACAGGGATGGTCAGCAACGCCACAACTGGCCTTTAATCTCCATTTAGAACGAGCGCGGGCCAACTTGCTGCAAGGGAATCTCGATCGCACTCAAGATTTACTGACCATTCTCTACAATCATCAGCCTCAAGCGGCCCTGCTGACGGAACTCGACCAGTTGGCCCTGGCGCGGTTGAGTCTCTGTGGTGAGTTTGAGGCCGCTGAATCCCTCGCTCTGGCAACCCTAGAGCGGTTGGGAATGGCCCAGGCTCATCCCTCGGCTCTGGGATACAACCCGAGGGAGCCTTGGCGGCTGGCGATTGACCCCGATGACCTGAAGCGCGATCGCGATCGTCAGGCCCCATCAGCCCTCGATCGCCTCTTGGGGCAAAGCCTCACCCTCTATCGCGTTTATGTTCCCCAGAGTCCTCGCGGTTGGGAAATGGTGCAACTCCTGTTGGTGCGATCGCAAGAACTCGGCGCCATCCCCGAAACGGCCTTAGCCGCCGCCGCCTACAGTAGCATTCTCCTCCATCACGGGCAGACCGACCTGGCTCGGACTTGGGCCAGGGTGGCCGAACAGATTAGCCGCCACTCGGATCAGTCACGATCCCCTGAGGCCCCAGAGTCGGCAGGGGCGCCGGTCGGGTCAGACTCGTTTTTATCTTGGCTGAGTCAGGGGAATCCCTACCTCGGTTGGAGTGACTTGCAACTGGCCAGCCAGGTTTATCCGCGTTTCTATAGTATTCCCAAGGCCCTATCGCTGTTGGATGCCGCCGATCGCAATAGCACGGAGGTCGGTGATTGGTTTGGCCGGGGTGTGATTACCGTTGAGCGGCTGTTTCTGGAGTTTTATGGCGGTAAATCTCTCGATACCCTGCTCGGGGACATGGCCGAGGCCTGCAATTGGTGTCGCAAATATCAACATCATTGGGCCATCGATGCCTTGACGACGCTGCAAGGAACGCTTCGCTATTTGCGATCGGGTCAGATCCTCGAAGACTGGGAGCCGGGAGACCCATCCTTAGAGGATATCGCGCCGAGTCGACGGCGTATTTGGGGCTGTTCCCAGATTCATCGAGCCTGGATTATCTATGGACAACACCGATATACAGAAGCGTTGGCTCGTCTGGAGGGGGTGATGGCGGATCCGGCTCGACCCTCGTCGGAGGGCATCTGTGCGACTGAAGTCGGTCCGCTGACCTGGGCCTTGGGGCGTTTGCTGATGGCCCTGAGTTCCAGTGCGCTGGCGACGGTGGGGGAGCCGATTCCGCAACGGTTGCACAGCATCGCGGCAGAGTTGCAAGGGTGGGCCAAGGACTGTCCTGAGAACTTCGCCTGTGCGGCGGCCATGGTGCAGGGGGAAATTGAACGGTTGCAGGGCCGGGATGGGGCGGCGATCGATCAGTATGATTTGGCCATTGATCGGGCTCTGGAGCATCATTGTCCGCAAAATCTCACCTTGGCCAATGGCTTGGCGGCTCAGTTTTGGTTAAAACGGGATAAAGCGAAAATTGCTCGGGTGTATTTGGCTGAGGCTTATACGGCGTATCAACGCTGGGGAGCGCGTCATCAGGTGCAACAGTTGGGCCAGGAGTATGGCTCGTTGCTGTCGGTGGCCACCTTAGCGTTGCAGGCGGAGCATCACCCTGATGCTTTGAGTAGTCGGGTCAATATGAGTTTGGATTATACGCGATCGCGGGCGGCGGTTTTGGATGTAACCACGGTGATGAAGGCGGCCCGCTCTCTCTCGGGGGAGATTGTCCTCGATCGCCTTTTGGGTAAGTTGATGAAGTTGGCCATCGCCAACGCCGGGGCCACACGGGGGGCGATTATCCTCGATCGCATGGGCCAACTGACGTTAGAGATTGTCCAGACGGTGGGGGATCTCGATGATGAGGGAGATGATGAGTCTGCCGAGGAGTCGGCGGAGAATGAGGGACGGCGATCGCATCACGAACAAGGGTTACGGCCCGGGATTGCCATTGAAGCCTGTGAGAGTCTACCCCGTTCTGCGATTCATTATGTGGCCCGGACGAATGAGAGTGTGGTGCTGAATGATGCTACGGCGGAATCGGCATTTGTCAATGATTTATATATCCAGAAATTTCAACCGAAGTCCCTGTTATGTTCTCCGATTCAGGGGAAGGGGAAGTTAATTGGCCTGTTGTATTTGGAGAATAATCTCACCGCTGGGGCCTTTACCCGCGATCGTCTCGATGTCTTGATGTTACTCTGCGCTCAGGCGGCGATCGCCCTGGAAAACGCCCGACTCTATGAAAATCTCAAACAGTCGGAACTACGAGAGCGCGATCGGGCTCAACAGTTACGGGATTCCCTCGAAGAATTACAAGAAGCCCAACTCCAATTAGTCCAAAGTGAAAAAATGGCAACCTTAGGGCAATTAGTGGCCGGGGTTGCTCATGAAATTAACAACCCCGTCGGCTTTGTCGATGCCAATCTCAGTCATGCCGCTGGCTATATTGAAGATTTACTAGGCTTGCTAGAACTCTATCAAGAGAAATTCCCCGATCCCGGCGAAGACATCGAGGACGAAATCGAAGAAATCGACCTCGAATTTATCCTCAAAGACTTACCCCAAATCCTCAGTTCCATGAGTGTCGGAACGGACCGCATCCGCCAAATCAGTCGTTCTCTCCGCACCTTCTCCCGCGCCGACACCTCCGCCAAAGTTGCCGTCAATATCCACGAAGGCATTGACAGCACCTTAATGATTCTCAAACCGCGCTTAAAATTCACTAGCCTACGTCCCAGCATTCAGATCGTCAAAAACTACGGCGACATTCCCGAAATCAAATGTTATGCCGGGCAACTCAACCAAGTGTTCATGAACATTATTGCTAATGCCATTGATGCCTTTGATGAAATCAATGAAGGACTCACCTTTGAGGAGATTGAACAAAATCCAAACTGTATCACAATCTGTACAGAATTAATCGACATGACCCCCTCAGATGATTCTGCTGATCCCAGCCCCGACTGGGTCATTATTCGCATCCGCGACAACGGACCCGGGATGCCCGAGGACGTATCTCAAAACATCTTCAATCATCTTTTTACCACGAAAGCCGTTGGCAAAGGAACCGGCTTAGGACTCTCGATTTCTCATCAAATTGTGGTTGAGAAACACCAGGGTCGTCTCAGTTGTTTGTCGACCGTTGGCGAAGGAACAGAATTTGTCATTGAAATCCCCATCGAGTAGGGAAAAAACGGTCAGCCTCCCTCGTTCCCCGCCTCCCCTCCTCCCCTCGTTCCCCTCCTCCCCCTCGTTCCCCTCGTTCCCCTCGTTCCCCTCGTTCCTAGGCTCTGCCTAGGAATGCTCCCCCAGAGGCTCCGCCTCCCGTCGTCCCAGGGGGCAAAGAAATTCTGTTTGTACTAGGTTCTTGTTATGATGGTCGGTGAGTCAATTGTCAGGTAGCGCCATGCGGTCAATCGAAAAGCTGACTGAAGAATTATTGTCCCTGCCTAGCGAGTCGAGAGCACTTCTCGCGGATAAGTTGGTGGAAAGCTTGGAGTTCGAGACTGACTCAGCGATTCAGTCCCTTTGGGTTACTGAGGCTAAGCGACGCAGAGATGACGTCAGACAAGGTGCTGTCCAGCCAATTCCAGGTGAAGATGCTTTAGCGCAAGTCAGACGTCTGATTGAGCCATGAGATATGTGTTTCATCCTGAAGCGCTGAATGAATACGCAGAAGCAGTTCAATACTACACAGGGCAGAGAGTTGAGGTTGCTCAAGCGTTCATCAACGCGATCGAGGCTACAATCTATCAAATCAGGGAATCCCCAAACCGCTATGGTGTGATTGAAGAAGATGTTCGGCGGTGCATGACCCGTCGGTTTCCCTATGGCGTTCTCTACACAATTGAGCCAGACTACATTCTGATTCTGGCAATCATGCATTGTAGTCGTGAGCCTGGGTATTGGAAAAGTCGCAAGTAGTTGAACCGGGAGTCACTGAACACAGTGTTAGTGCGGACGGAACAGAGGTTGTCGGTGAGGTCTAAGGTTGTTTTCGTCTCCACAACTTCAACTGTTCTGGTGCCGAGCGCAGCTTGTTTGCGTGTAGTAATAGCAAATTCTCACAATACAAGGTTGCTGACGGCTCATGTGTAGCACACTTCTTGAAAAATGGTATCAAATGATTAGTATGTCAAAAGTTACTCCAACTCCCCCTCCATCACCCGAGTCACCGCCTCTTGGGTACTCA
>NZ_JAWOCL010000271.1:0-5941 GCF_046483825.1 Sodalinema sp. | reverse complement strand
ATCGAATGCAACCCATTCCAACCTATATCTTGAAGACCCTTTAAATTCCAATTATCATCAAATATCCCAAACGCAAATCCACTAAGTATTGCTACGATTTGGCTGGTACGTTAGAACTTTATTTCTCTCATGTTAGCCTGACCCTGGGACGCGATGTGCGCCCCGGGGTCAGGCTAACATATTTGGGTTCTCGGGGGGGCGATCGCCCCCCATCACACATTCCCTGAGTCGTCAGGAACTTCTAGCACTTGTCGGAGATACGTTAGCTACAGTAGCTCTAGTTGGACTGAGAGCCGTGACAGGCCTGTTGTAACACCTCCTCCATCCAAGCATTAATGCTCTTTCCCGCTTTTTGAGAAGCTATAAAAATCTGACGATGAGTGTCGGGATTGGTGCGAAACATCAACTTTCCAGAAAATGGCTTATCAGGATTTTCTCCTAATTCCTGACAATACTCTAAATAATCATCGATCGCCCCCCGAAAATCTTGCTCTAGCTCCTCATAACTAGAACCATGATAGGCAATCACATCCTTAATATCTAAAACAGAACCGTGAAACATACGGCTGTCAGTATCGACCTCAATTTTGCCGGTATAGCCTTTATAGGTCAACATGATTTCGAGATCTCCTTCTTGTTGTTGCCGAGGTACAGATGTACCTCGACATCTGCGTCTAACTTAGGTTTCCAGGTTTAAGGCTTAACGCCGACTTGAATTAAAAACTGTCGTAAGCTTTTAATCGCATAACGTGGAAGATACGGTGGGTTATGCGGTTTATGCAGCCCCCCAACAAACTTGACATCGCCAATCTTCAACCTGATGCGTGATCCACTGCTTTCAGAAATATCAGCTCCTAACGCTTTTAACAGACTCTCCAACTCTTTCCAAGTGAGATCGGTAGGAATTGAAGATGCAAAAATCGCTCCCAGCGTTTTCCGCTGTTTGCTGTTTAAGCTGTGGCTCATGCAAGACCTTGATGTTTAACGCTGCCTCATGGTATCATACTATGATATCAGATGTCCACAAAATTTAACCCAGTGCAGACAAAAAACCCGGCCTCTTCACGAAACCGGGTCTCTGACTCTCTTAGAGAATCACGCTCCCTACACCGTCGCCAACTCCGCCGGGAGGCGTTTGAAGGCCAGGCGCTCATTTTCCACATCCACAAACACCGTATCGCCGTCGTTGAACTCTCCGCGTAGAATCCCCTTGGCGATTTGGGTTTCGAGTTCCCGCTGAATCGCCCGTTTGAGGGGACGAGCGCCATAGACGGGATCGTATCCTACTTCCGCCAACAAGTCGATCGCCCCTTCCGAGAGTTTCAAAGCCATTTTCTTGTCCGCCAGTCGTTCTTCTAGGCGCACAATCTGTAACTTGACAATCTCCCGTAACTGGGACTTCTCTAACGCATGGAAGATAATCGTGTCGTCAATGCGGTTGAGGAACTCAGGGCGGAAATTGGCCCGCAGGGCTTCTAAAACCCGCGATCGCATCTCATCATAATCCGCATCATCCCCAGACACATCTAAAATGAACTGAGAGCCAATGTTACTGGTCATAATAATGATGGAATTTTTAAAGTCCACCGTTCGCCCTTGCGCGTCCGTGACTCGTCCATCATCTAACACCTGTAACAAGACATTAAAGACATCGGGATGAGCTTTTTCCACCTCATCAAAGAGAATCACCGCATAGGGACGACGACGCAGGGCCTCGGTCAATTGTCCCCCTTCGTCATAGCCCACATATCCCGGAGGCGCACCAATCAAGCGCGACACATTGTGTTTCTCCATGTACTCAGACATATCAATGCGAACGATCGCATCTTCCGTGTCAAACAGATAAGCCGCCAAAGCTTTCCCTAACTCGGTTTTCCCAACCCCCGTTGGACCGAGGAAGAGGAAACTGGCCACCGGACGATTCGGGTCAGCTAATCCCGCCCGCGAGCGTTGAATCGAGTCCGCCACAGCGGTCACAGCCTCTTCTTGGCCGACCACCCGCTGATGTAACTCCTCTTCGAGATGCAGGAGTTTCTCTTTCTCAGACTCAACCAACTTACTCAGCGGAATCCCGGTCCATTTCGAGATAATCTCGGCAATATCGGCTTCCGTGACTTCCTCCCGCAACAGGGCTTCACCACTGTTTTGAGCGTTAGCAAAACGGGCCTCCGTTTCATCGAGTTGCTTCTGAACTTCAGGATATTTACTATACTTCAGTTCAGCCGCTCGGTTGAGGTCATAATTGCGCTCAGCTTCTTCGATTTCCACATGGAGGCGATCGAGTTCTTCTTTGAGACCTTTACGTTCTTCTAGGAGTTCTTTCTCCGCCTTCCATTGAGCATTGAGATGAGACTGTTGTTCCTTACAGTCTGCCAGTTCCCTCTCAATCCGTTGCAGTCGCTCCTTAGACGCCTCATCACTCTCTTTTTGTAGGGAGAGTTTCTCCATTTCTAACTGCAAAATACGGCGATCAATTTCGTCAAGTTCCTCGGGTTTCGAGGTACTCTCCATTTTCAATTTCGCCGCCGCTTCATCGATGAGGTCGATCGCCTTATCCGGGAGGAAGCGATCGCTAATATAACGAGTCGAGAGCGTCGCCGCCGCCACCAGAGCGCTATCGGCGATTTTAACGTTATGGTGGGTTTCGTAGCGGTCTTTCAAACCCCGCAGAATCGAGATACTATCAACGACACTGGGCTGATCCACATAGACCTGTTGGAAACGCCGTTCTAGGGCTGCATCCTTCTCGATATACTTGCGGTATTCATCGAGGGTTGTCGCCCCGATACAGCGCAATTCTCCCCGGGCCAGCATGGGTTTGAGCAGGTTTCCCGCATCCATGGCCCCCTGAGTCGCCCCCGCACCGACAACGGTATGGATTTCGTCGATAAAGAGGACAATTTGTCCCTCAGAGTCGGTGACTTCCTTGAGAACCGCTTTCAGGCGTTCCTCAAACTCACCGCGATACTTGGCCCCGGCGATGAGGGACCCCATATCTAGGGCGATGAGTTTGCGATCGCGCAGGGATTCAGGAACATCTCCTTTGACGATACGCTGGGCCAGTCCTTCGGCGATCGCCGTTTTCCCGACCCCCGGTTCCCCAATTAGCACTGGGTTATTTTTGGTGCGTCGCGAGAGAATCTGCACCGTGCGGCGGATTTCGTCGTCTCGTCCAATGACCGGGTCGAGTTTCCCCGTGCGGGCGGCTTCTGTCAAATCCCGTCCGTATTTCTCTAAAGCGTCGTATTTTCCTTCTGGGTTTTGGTCTGTCACTTTTTGGGTTCCGCGTATTTGTTGGATGGTCTCTTTCAGTTTCGTCTCATTGAGATTAAAGCTTTGGAAGGTGGGTTTTCCAAAACGTTTATCTTTGAGATAGGCCAGGACGAGATGTTCAATGGAGATATACTCATCACCATAGTCTTTACGATAGCCGTCAGCATGGTCGAGGAGTTGGTCGAGGCTCTGTCCGAGATAGACAGAACTTCCATCACCACTGACTTTGGGCTGTTTTTCAATAAATTGGCGAGTGGCGTCGGCTAGGTTCACCACGGAGACCCCGGCCCGTTTAAAGATACTATTGGCCAGTCCTTGACCTTCGAGCAAGGACTGCATCAGATGTTCGCTTTCAATCTGTTGGTTTTTCGCTTGTTTGGCGATATCTGGGGTGCGGGCGATCGCCTCCCAAGCTTTTTCAGTAAATTGGTTCGGATTAGTCGGTTGCATCGGCTCCCTCCGGTCATGTCACGCATATCCTCATTGTAAAGATGAAGATGCGATCGCCGGGATCGGCGATCGCACCATCAGCAGTCTAAGTTCCCGCCTACGGTAATCTCAACCGCAACCAATCGGGAATTAGGGTTGACACAAAATAAATTGTATGCTAACAGGCTCTTTGAATTTACAGAGCCGAACGACCCGAAAGTCCCAGACGTTGGCGACTGGTATTACCCGGAACAGCGCCATCGCCTCCTGGATTCACCGGCGTACCGGGAGGATCGGGGTTAGGATCGCCATTGGGGTCAGGGTCAGGATCACGATCAGGTTGATCCGGTTCAGGATCACCACAACTGCCAGCGGTGCCAAGATTCCTCAACTTGCAAATCGCATAGGCGAAACCATCTTGAACATTCTCGAAATGCTCACCCAACCATTCTCCTTGCGCCTCACGATCCTGTTCAGCAACCGTATCGAGACCCTCCTCATAATGGTCATAATCCACAACTCCCTCAGCATCCTCTCGGTTGACATTACCCTCTAAGCGGTCTTGAGTATCCTGTACCGTTTCCGCCGTCTCCTGAGCCTGTTCATAGCGTTCCTGAGCCTCTTGCCAATCCACATTCCCACCTCTTTGGGCCAAAGTGGTTTTAAGGCTGGCCACCTCCCTCATCGCCTCTTGGGAGAAGTCCGCCTCTCCCGTGGTTGGCATTCCAACAAACGTCCAGCCGCGATCGCGAACCTCTACCGTCTTCCCAGGACGGATTAAGCGCACCGAACTAAACTGATAGATTTGCAGATCCGGTTCTCCCGGAACTGGGATGGCGCCAATCTCATCGTCGTAATCGGTTTCAATGCGATAACCATTGTCATAGTCTAAGGCTGTAATCCGGTTGAGATCATCGCGAACCACCGTCACCGGCCGAGGAACCAACACCTCCATACGAGTGCGCCGATATCCCGAGGGGAAATAGCGGACAAAATAGCCATCAGGATGCAATGACCAACGTTGCTGAGGAATCGTTCGGCTTCCTTCCCCTCGGGGAGCGTCTCCCGTCAAGATGGCGATGTCTTCCAAGTCTTCATAAGCGGCATCCGCCTGACTGAGAGCCGATCGCAGTTCCGCCTCCGCCTCTAACACCTGTCGCACGGGGTCCGGGAGATTGGCAAAAATCTCCCGTCTGGCGGCTTCAGGAATCAAATCGAGAGCATTTCCATTGAGTTCTCGGATGTCCTCATCGGTTAGCAACGTCTGGGCCACATCTTGCAACTCCTGACTCATATCCCGAATCGAGGTTTGAGCAATAATCCCCCAGAGCAACTTTTGAATCGAACGCTGTTCGATATCGGGATGGTTAGCGGCTTCCCGGAGAATCTTGCGAACACTATCGGCTTGGGGGCCTTCGAGTGGAGCATATCCGTACCCGTCTCCCCCGCCAGGGCCGTGAGTTCCGGCTCGTAGACAGTAGCTTTCGAGGGTAATCTCGTACAATCCAGGGGTCGCTAGATAGCCACCGTCGTCCGTTTGCGGAAATTGAGTCAGGGATTGGGGTTCCCCGAAATCTCGGTCATCGAGGAGGGGAACTTCGCGAACGACATCATCGAGGCTGGTGGTGAGGGGAGGGTCGCCTTCGAGGATATCTGAGATATCAATATCGGGAATGGGGAGGTCATCGGGACTGGGTAGGTCATCAAACAGGGCCAGGTGTGAGTCCTGAGTGACCCTCTGGGTGGGTTGAGTGGCTGTTGCTGGGCGATCGCCTTGATGTCCAATTCCGGCCACTCCTGTCAGCAGCAGAGTTAACCCGAACAGAATCAAGGGGGTTCGCAAGGAACGCATAGAACTTTCTCCGAATCGTTGGCTGCTATCTTGGCGCAGGAGGTCGGAGATTGCCCTCTACCTGTGGTTAGAAGGGGTTGTGTTGTTTTATGAAGTTTTGGGGGGCGATGGGGTTGGGTTTCAGGGATTAGGAGTCGAGGCTGTCGAACCATCCATCGACGTCATTGAGACTCTGGAATTGGAACAGTTGACGCGCCAGAGCATCCAGTTGACTTGAGGAGAGTTGGTCTACGCGAGACAGCCTCTGAGCATCCAGGGAACCCAGACGCTCACTCAACTGTTGACGTATTAATTCAATCTTGCCTCGCCGAACTCCCTGTTCAAGACCCTGTTCAAGACCTTGTTCAAGACCTTCCTGCTTCGCGCGGCGTTCAAAGCTCGTCATAT
>NZ_JAWOCL010000119.1:0-17231 GCF_046483825.1 Sodalinema sp. | reverse complement strand
AGGCGAATAAAGTTCAGTGTGCCTTCTTTTTGTTCTTTGGCAATATTTTCGATTAGCAAAAACAAGCCGCCAATGACTAGAGCGATGATGGCGATCGCACTCAGAGTCTGAGAAATGTCATACCACCAAACATGCCAACCAATGAGTAAATTGCCGCTGCTATCTTTCAAGCAATCTAACTTAAAATTACTCTGGGAAAAGGGGTCTGATGACCTGAAATACATGACACGTGGATAACAATAGTCGTTATGGTTGTTGCTGGTGGGGCCAGGCAATTTGGCGAAGTAGAACAGCAAAACTAGCCCCTGAATGAGTAGTGATCCAGCTATAGATAGTACAATTTTAGCGGGTTTGAATCGTCCTTTGATTTCCCGCATGAGCTGGGGATTGCTGTTACTCAATTTATCGTACAATCGATGATTCATGGCGATTACAATCTAGAGGTTGGGAGGCTCGTTTATGACCAAGTTCGAGAAAAATGTCTTCGAGGTTGTCGTTTTTGATGAGGAAAGCAACCACACTGGGGTTTCGATTCAGGGTGGGGTGGGGATTCAGTTTTAACGGCTTGCTGATGTTGAACGGTTGGCGGCGATCGCGGGACGGTCGATGAGTTGTTTTAACTCAGACTGGCCCGCTCGTTTGAGTTGTTTGGTCAACAGTCTCAAACTCATCACAATAATGAGGGTTTGTCCCAACAAGGTACTGACGGCGATGGGGAGCAAATCGGAGTTGACGGCCAGAAATGGACTCGGCCCAAAGCCAAGCATTAACCAATAGGGAAAACTCTCCCCCGAGCCATGACCCAGAACCAGTAAAACCAGAGGAGGTAAGCCAATGATTACCCCTAACACGACAGGAAGCACCCATCGCTGTTTGCTGAGTTTACTCAAAAAGAGCCATTGGATGACAATACTGTAGATCCAAAGCCAGCCACCCACGATACAGAGTCCCAGAATCGCCAAAAGTTTACCGCTGCTATCCCAAATGATATCCTCCGTCTTCCAGAGGGCGATCGCCACCGCTAAGGTCATAATCGACATCAGCATATGAATACCCAGAGCTACCACAGAGGGACTTTTATCTCCCCAGATTAAGTCCGCTCGTAGTGAAGAGCGAGGCTGTCCGGGTTCCGAGGTTAGAGTCTGGCGATAGCGTGCCCAGTCTTGTAAACTTTGACGATTGGGGGATAGGCTTAAGGCCAGGGTTAGAAAAACCGGTAGCAGGAAGATGCTATAGACCGTTAAGAGATTGATGACGAAGCGAGGGCTAACGAATGATTGAGTTGGACTCAGACCACTCAACCAAAAGCCGAGAACATAAAGGTTAGCGATCAGTCCTAACTGGTAGCTTTGCTTTTTCGTGAGTAGGGTGGCGTAGGGTTTTTGATAGGATCGCTCGATTACCTTGAAGAGATAACTGTTTAAGACCAGAAGCGAAACAATGACAAAAGCTTGACAGTAGATCGGCTTCATGCCTAGTGATAATCCCCACCAAATTGCTTCAGATGTGGGCTTAGCAAACTTTCCGGGTGGGAATAACGTTTGCAAAGTAGACAGGTAGGAACTGCAAAATAGCCCGCCCAGTGCGACTCCGAAGACTAGGGCTTGTTGGCCACCTTTAATCGCATACAACGCTCCGAGTAAATAAATGGTTAATAGACTTAAGCTGATGACGCCATAGAAACTAATCAAATCCCTTAAAAAATAGCCTCCTTGAATGGCAGAAAATCCATGCAGGGGAATCATTACGGCAATGCCAACGTAAACTAATAGGGGGACCCCCAGAAGTTTGCCGACAATAATTTTATAACCGCTTTGAGGACTGAGGCGAATAAAGTTCAGTGTGCCTTCTTTTTGTTCTTTGGCAATATTTTCGATTAGCAAAAACAAGCCGCCAATGACTAGAGCGATGATGGCGATCGCACTCAGAGTTTGACAAATGTGTTCCCACCAAAGAGGCCAACCAATGAGGAGATTGCCACTACTATCTTTCAGGCAATCTAAGCTTCGGTCATACACCCAGCGGTCTTCCCTGGAATACATGACACTTGGGTAACAGTAGGGATTGCGGTTGTTACTGGTGGAAATCGGTAGTTTGGTCAAAAAGGATAGCAGAACTAGCCCCTGAATGAGTAGTGAGCCGCTTATAGATAGTCCAATTTGGGCGGGTTTAAATCGTCCTTTGATTTCCCGCATGAGCTGGGGGTTGCTGTTACTCAATTTGTCATACAATCGATGATTCATGGGAATTGAAATTTAGGGATTAGGAGGCTTGTTGATGACCTAATTTGAGAAAAATATCTTCGAGGTCGTCGTTTTGAATTTGAAATTGGTAGAGGTTGACTTGAGCTTTGATGAGTTGTTTTAAGAGATTAGCACTGTCACGATCGCTCCCTTGAAAATGTACGGTGATTTGCTGGTTTTTGACCGTCCAACTCTCGACGTTGGGGCAGTTCCTCAGTTCGGCGATCGCCCGGTTTAAACTTTCGGATAACTCGTCTTCTAGTAGGTGGATTTGAATATATTGCTGACTCAGACGGCTATACAACTCCTGAATGGAGGTACTTTCGACGAGACAGCCGAGTTCCATAATGCCGATGGAACTACAGAGTTGGGCCAAATCCGAGAGAACATGGGAGGAAATCAGCACCGTCATCCCGGCTTCACGGACGACTTGGATAATGTCGCGGAACTGTTGCCGCGCGATGGGATCTAAGCCGGAGACTGGCTCATCGAGGAGCAGTAAGATGGGTTCATGGAGAATCGTACGTCCGAGACTTAACCGCTGTTTCATGCCTCGGGAGAGGGTGGAAATGAGGCTGTCTCGTTTGGGAATCAGTTGTACGAGATCGAGAATCTCTAAGAGACGACGCGATCGCTTGGGTTCTCGTAATTCATAGAGACGGGCAAAATAATCGAGATAGTCCCAAACGGTGAGATCATCATAGAGGGGAAAATCATCGGGAAGATAGCCTAAATAGCGTTTTAAGCGCGGATTTGGGCGACTGAGATCTAAGCGTTCTCCGTGAAAGTAAATTTCGCCGATGGTGGGTTCTTCGATGGCCGCCAACATCCGAATTAAGGTAGTTTTGCCGGCACCATTGGGGCCAATCAGTCCATAGACGTCACCATAGTTAATCTCTAAGTCAACTTGATCGACCGCCAGATGGCGATCGAACTGTTTACTGAGATTGCGGGTGGCGATCGCGACCTCAGGCGATCGGATCTCGTCCATGATGTCATGCCCAATCGTGAAGATTGAGATCTAAATGATTTAGGGTCTTCGAGGTCGTTTTGGAGAGTCTCAACGCTGACGGGTGAGAAGCTCCTGAGCGATCTCGATATTTTGGCGAACCGTCGTTGCGGAATCGAGAAGGGCCTGCTGTTGCTCCGGTTCTAAGGAGAGTTCCATGACGGTTCTAACACCCTCACGCCCTAAGTGACAAGGAACACCGAGAAATAGCCCCTCAATGCCATATTCCCCTTGCAGATAGGCGGCGGCACTCACGAGACGGTTGCGATCGCACAGAATGCTCTCTACCATCACGTAAATGGAGGAGGCGGGAGCAAAATAAGCTCCTCCCCGCTGCATCAGTCCGACGATTTCACTCCCCCCATGACGGGTACGTTCCATCAGTCGCTCAACGGTTGCAGCGTCCGTCATCTCTGGGAGAGGAACCCCTTTCACGGTGCAATAGCGGGGTAGAGGAATCATCTGCTTGCCATGATTCCCTAAAACCAGAGTTTGTACATCTTGCATCGAGACTCCGAGTTCCATCGCGATAAAGGCTTGCAATCGCGAGGAGTCGAGAACCCCTGCCATCCCCATCACTCGTCGGGGGGGTAGTTCCGTGGCTTGCCAAACCAGATATGTCATCACATCGAGGGGATTGGTGACGACGATAAAAATGGCATTGGGGGAATAGGCGATCGCCTGTTTAGCCGCGTTGACGACGATGGCAGCATTGGTTTTAATTAAATCACTGCGATCCATCCCAGGAGTCCGAGGCCGTCCGGCTGTAATGACTACCACATCCGAATCAGCGGTATCGGCGTAGTCATTGGTGCCGGTGATGCTGCGATCGTGTCCCTCCAGTCCTCGGGCCTGCATCAGATCTAAGGCAATCCCCTGAGGCCAACCCTCAATGATGTCTAACAGCACCACATCGGCGAGGTTCTTTTCGGCCACTCGTTGAGCCAGGGTACTGCCAACTTTGCCGGCCCCGATAACGGCGACACGGGGCTGGCGATGGCTAGAGACTGGGGTTTGAGAGGAAGACTTCATACAGAGTTAGCGATGGGGGACGGTTCCAGACTTAATTCTGCCATGTCTTGAAGGGGGGAATGTCCATGCTGAACAGTCTCGAACCGCCACCTGGAGGCTGTGATGGGCCGCTTCACCTCCTTACTCAAAGGCTTCGAGTTGTTCTAAGGGAAGCCAAACGTTGGGCGTAGGAACAATGCCAAACTTGATTAAGGCATAGTCACCCTCGGTTTCGAGGATTTCGCCCCGTGTCTCGAAAATATAGCTCGGAAAGCGGTTGTCACTGGCGGTGGCTTCGACGCTGTTGGCAAGCTTTTCGCGGACGACACGGACAAAGGAGCCGCGTTTGAGTTTCTTCGCAGGTGCCATAAGGGGTGATCGTGAGTCTATAGGTACAGGTCTATCGTTTGACCATTTTAGGGCGTTTTGGGGTCTGGCTGGCAGCAGGGACAGAAATGGGACGATCGCCCCCCGAGTTTAATGCGCTCAATGGGGGTACTACAGTGGCGACAGGGTTGCCCCTTGCGGTTATACACCCAGGCCATTCCCCCATAGTTGCCGTTAATCCCGTTTACATCACGAAAGTCCCGCAGGGTGGTTCCCCCCGCTTCGATCGCCTGCCCGAGAACGGTGATGAGTTGCGATCGCAGGCGATCGATCTCGTCTGGGGTGAGTTGGCTACAGAGACGGGTTGGGGGAATCCCACTGAGAAATAAACTTTCGTCGGCGTAGATGTTGCCGGTTCCCGCAATAATGGTTTGATCGAGAAGAGCCGTTTTGATGGGTTTGCGGCGATTGCGGAGGGTATTGATGAGGTAGTCGCTGGATAAGGCCTCGCTGAAGGGTTCCGGGCCGAGACTCAGCAGGCCGGTGATGATGGTTTCGGGGGCGGTATCGGGAGGAACCCACCAGATGCGGCCAAAGGTGCGGATATCGACGAAACGCAGTTCGCGATCGCCCTCGAAGAATAACCGCACTCGGGTATGTTTGGCTAGGGGATCATCGGGGTGACACCAGAGGAGTTGCCCCGTCATCCGCAAATGCACACCCAGCCAACCGGCGGCTGTGGGGATGAGGCGATCGCAAGGCTCATCGTCACCGAGTTGCGCGATCAGATATTTCCCGCGTCGATGCCAAGTGCGAATCGACTGGCCACGCAACCCCTCGATAAACTCGTTAGCCTGAGTGGGACTGGCCAGACTACGATTCAGGAGTACAGCGCCTCCTAGGATTCGTTGCTGGCAGGTATGGGCATTTAAGCCACGACGTACAGTTTCAACTTCAGGAAGTTCTGGCACAAGTCGCCTCGCTAGGGAGTGTTTGGGAACAGGGAACAGGGAACAGGGAACGGGGAACGGGCAAGAGGCAAGAGGCATAACCCACCCCTAACCCCTCCCAAGAGGGGAAGGCAAGAGGCAAAAGGGTAGGGGCGTACCTTTGGTCGCCCTCTAACCCTTCCTATCCGGTGCTACACTCGCGACGTAACCGGGGTGCCTTGGGGGATAACGCGAGGATTTTGCAACGCCTCATAGAGACGATTGAGGGCATTGACATAGGCATGAGCCGAGGCCACAATCACATCCGTATTCGCTGCATGGCCCGAGAAAATGCGCCCCTCATAGCGTAAGCGAACCGTCACCTCGCCTAACGCATCAATCCCCGCCGTCACCGAATGCACCGTGTATTCAATCAACTCATTGGGGATATCCACAATGCGGTTAATGGCTTTATACACCGCATCCACCGGCCCCGTTCCCAAGGCCACATCCAGCAATTCCTCACCATTGGGACCCCGCAAACTGACCGTCGCCGTTGGACGAGCGCGATCGCCGCAGGAGACTTGCACCAACTCTAACTTATACAGTTCAGGGGGTTGCTGGATTTGGTCGTTCACAATCGACTCTAAATCCCAATCGGTGATTTCCTTCTTCTGATCCGCGAAGGCTTTGAACTTGAGAAAGGCTTTATTTAACTCCGTCTCCGACAATTCAAACCCTAACTCCTTCAAGCGAGTTTTGAAGGCATTGCGTCCTGAATGTTTGCCCAAAACAATCTGATTATCGGTCAAACCGATGGATTGGGCATCCATAATCTCATAGGTCATGCGGTTCTTGAGAACCCCATCCTGGTGAATCCCCGACTCATGAGCGAAGGCGTTGGCCCCAACAATAGCTTTATTGGGCTGCACAAACATCCCCGTCAGGTTCGACACCAAACGAGAAGTTTTATAAATCTCGCGGGTGTTGATGTTCGTTAAAGCGTCTTCCGACTCCACCGGGCGACCTAGGAAGGGATTGTAATACTGACGGCGAACATGTAACGCCATCACCAACTCTTCTAAAGCCGCATTTCCGGCCCGTTCACCAATCCCGTTAATCGTGCATTCGAGTTGACGCGCGCCGTTTTTCACCGCTTCTAGGAAGTTGGCCACCGCCAACCCTAAATCATTGTGACCATGAACAGAAATCACCGCCTGGTCGATGTTACGGACATTCTCAGCAATACCGCGAATCAAGGCGCCAAACTCGCCGGGGGTGGTGTAGCCGACGGTATCGGGGATATTGACCGTTGTGGCCCCCGCGTCAATCACCGCTTCCAAGACCTGATACATAAAATCCGGGTCACTGCGGGCCGCATCTTCCGGGGAGAACTCCACATCCTCGGTGAAGGTTTTAGCATAGGCCACCATCTCCGGGGCGATCGCCAACACCTCCTCGCGACTTTTGCGCAACTTATGCTTGAGATGAATATCGGAGGTGGCGATAAAAGTGTGAATGCGTTTGTGGGCGGCGGGGGCCAGGGCCTCTCCGGCGGATTGGATATCCCCTTGGGTGGCCCGGGCCAAGCCACAAATGGTCGGGCCGTCGGGGGTTCCCACCTGTTCAGCAATTCCTTGAACCGCCTCGAAATCACCGGGGCTGGCGAAGGGGAATCCGGCTTCGATGACATCCACCCCGAGGCGGGCCAGTTGACGGGCGATGGTCAACTTTTCCTCTTTATTGAGGGTGGCCCCAGGGGACTGTTCTCCATCCCGCAAGGTGGTGTCAAAGATGATAATGCGATCGGGCTGTTGGCTCATAGGATACCTCGGTTGTATCAAGGGTACTCGAAACGGGTCAACCCCCAGAAAGCCGAGAGTTTGGAGAGCAACTCCCGGCGTGGGGGGAAAGAGTTAATAGTCTAGTTTCTCTATTTTGTCGCGAATTTCGTTGAGGTCAATGTAGCGATCGGTGGCGTTACGCAATTCACGAGCAATCATCCCCTCGGTGGAGACCACAGTGATGTGGGTATTCTTGGAACGTAGCAGTTCGATCGCCCGCTCGAAGTCTCCATCTCCACTAAATAGCACAACTCGGTTGTACTGATCCACGGTGTTAAACATATCTATAACAATTTCAATGTCCAGATTGGCTTTTTGGGAATAGCGTCCAGAGTTGTCGTCGTAATATTCTTTGAGGATTTTCGTGCGTACCGTATAGCCGAGGCTGATCAGGGCATCTCGGAACCCCCGTTGATCTTGGGGATCTTTTAGGCCGGTGTACCAGAAGGCGTTGACGAGGGTGGTATTGGTGTATTGACTTCTGAAATAGTCAAGAACCCGCCGAGGGTCAAAGAACCATCCGTTTTTTTGTTGTGCGTAGAACATATTATTCCCATCCACAAAAATGGACAGGCGATCGGTGTCATAAATCATTAATGCTATACCTGGCTTTGGTTTAGATGTAAAAAGTTAGGAATCAATGGGGTGTAAACGTTAGATAGAAGTTCAGGCGACTGTTTGACGATAGACGTCACCAGAAATGTCATTAGAGACGTGATCAGGTTCATCTCAGGCCAATCTCGGCCATTGATATTGACCGTACCGGATTGGACTCACCCTTGAGACCACACTCGGGTCGCTCACTCGGGTCGCTCCTAGGGGTTATCCGTCGCTGACGGACTCCACAGGGGTTGATCTCGTCCGCACTTTAGACCCGCACTTTAGACCCAAGAATGCGATCGCACGAGAACCGCACTCTCTAGCTTAACATTTCGTTAAACTTTTCCCCCTCCAAGGGGTTAGTCATGGGTCCGGTGAAGACTCCAGCGAAGACTCAATCAGCGCTTGATCTCGCTGAAGCCAGGAGATTAAACCATATTGGTTTCAATCGCCCAGCGTGCCAGTTCCGTGCGATTATGCAATCCGGTTTTGCCGAGCATATTCGACACATGACTTTCAATGGTGCGCTGACTCACCTTCATTTCCAAGGCAATTTCCCGATTGGCCATTCCCCGTGCTACCCACTGAACCACCTTCAGTTCCGTCGGTGTCAGTTCCACCCCGGAGCGAACCTTCAGCGGTGGCGCATTATCATGACCGGAAAACTTGCGGGCCATCAGACGAGCCGCTTGTTGTAGAGACGACTCCACTTGAGCCACCAATTCATCGGGTTCAAAAGGCTTGACCATATACACGTCTGCCCCCGTATTTAATCCTTTAACCCGATCTTGGCTTTGCCCTTTAGCCGAGAGAAAAATCACGGGAACCCAGCTAGTACGGGGATTTTCACGCACTTTTTGGACAAAACCATAGCCGTCCATTTCCGGCATCATGACATCACAAATAATCAGTTCCGGGATTGTTTCTTCTAAAATATCAAGGGCTTCTCGTCCATTTTCGGCTGCGGTCACCTCGTAACCGCGAAACTCCAAGAAATCTTTGACCAATAAAATTAGATTCGGATCATCATCAATAAGAAGTAACCGTTTGGGTGTGGTATTTTTCATAGGAGACTGTCAATATCAAAAAAATTGCTTGCTGTTTTGGCACAAGGGTTCGAATAACACCATTGCTTATTTTAGCTTATTCCTTTCCTTAGGAGTACAAGTCCTGCCGATTCTCAGTCGTCGGACGAGGTTTGTGGCCGGGATGGCTCTTGACTCGGGGCGGCTGAGGATGGCCAAATGACATACTCCTCAACAATGCGATCGCCGATGAGATGCTCCTGAATAATCCGCTCAAGCACTTCAGGCGTAGCGTGACGATACCAAACCCCGTCGGGGTAGACTAACAGGATCGGTCCTTGAGTACAAACCCGAAGACAGTTAGCTTTCGTCCGGAAGACACAGACCGATCGCTCATCACCGCTGCGATCGAGCTGCAACTCCTTCAGGCGGCGTTTGAGATAATTCCAGGCCGCCACTCCCGCCTCCTTAGAACAGCATTTCGGCTTGGTTTGATCAGCACAGAGAAACAGATGTCGCCCAATACGGGGGATATCGAGAGCTTCGAGACATTGGCGTAGCGCCGTGGGGTCACGACAGACGGACGAGTCCGCCGGGGTCTCAGGTGCAGTTGAGGGGGTAGGCTCACTTATGGACATGACAACAGATATCGAGGCAAAGAAAACCGGGGTTCACGGATCCCGCACTTTAGTGTAGCGGATTGGCTCCCCTAGGGATGGCATTTCACCGAAGCGACCAGTCTTCTATCTTCCACTCCCCATCCACACGAACTAACGTATAGAGGACCGTGAGGGGATCTGACCCCGTAGAATTGATGGTTTGTCCCCCTTCATAAAGGGTTCCGACTTCCTGCACGATCGCCTCAACTTGAGCCTGATCTGAAGTCTCATCGGCCAACTCCACCGACTGCACCGTCACCTCATGCTGGTCATACTGCCAATACCAACCGTCGCGCCGCGCCTCCTCAGCCCGGCGTTGCCATTCGCTCAAGGCTGGCCCCGTTAACGCCGTGGCTAAGCCATCGAGATTATGGTCGGGGCCAACGGCCTCAGATTTGACCGAAAGCCAGCGTTCAATGGTGGTTTCGGCCACCTCACGACTCAGAGGCGCATCGGCATCTGGCGCCGGTTCGGGGTCTGGGAGTTCAAACAATGGCTCGCTGAGGCTAACATCAGCCCCATTGTCATCAAGTTGCGGTCCCGAGATTCCCAACAACGCCGCCAACCCACCTAAGAGACTGCTTAGGACAATCCATAACAGCACCAGGGCCAACAGACCTCCTCCCATTAAGATGAGCAGGCGATCGAGTTTCACCCCCCCTCGCCGCGATCGCGTAGAGGGGCGAGTCGAGGAGACGGAATCTCGCCGCCGTCGCCGTCGTGGTCCAGAAGCCGAGGGGGATGGGGTCATCGGATCAGGGGGAGCGAAGGGATTGGCCCCCGGAAAACGGGGAGTACTCACGGAGGTGCGTCCTAGGGAACCAGCGTTCTGAGACGGGGACAGGTCCCAGGACGGACGGCTACGACTGATTGAACCCGTCGTTTGGGAGGATTGAGGCGATCGCGCCCAATGCGTTGCGCCATCGCTGGCACTATGGCTCGTCTTCTGGGTCGTACCCTCATCGCCCTGACTCGGGCTGTAGTCCAGGGCATTCGCTCCCGCCAAAACTGGCATCGAGTCCGTGGGTGGCGGTAGAGCCGTTTGGGTGGCCGAGACCACCCATTGGGCCGAGTCTTCGCTTTCTGGAGGCAGATTTTCCAGATGGGTTTGCACGCGAGGATCTGCGAAATAGTCCTTCAGGGACGCCGTCAGACTGGTTAAATCGCGGAAATGAGGAAACACCTCATCCTGAAGCCATCGTTCTCCATAGAGGCACAGACCGGGCAGTAAATCGGGAGAGCCTTGAGAATGCTCCTGAATAAAGCGGATGGGTTCATCTTCCTGGGACAGTTCTAAGGCTCGACTGGCTTGTTCGGTTTGTCCGAGTAGCAGAGCGCAGACGGCTTGTTCGAGATGAACATCCTGACGGCGGCCGAGTTGAACGAGCAGCAACTTAGCGCGATAGATGAGTCCCGGTTGTCGTTGGGCAAACCCCCGGCCAATCAAGGCATAGACGGCTAGATAGGTGGCCACAGCCGAGGGGCGACGGGCTTCGAGTTCAAAGAGAAGCTGCTGTTCGGCCGCCGTCGTGTACTGACGCAGTTGTTGAATGAAGCGCAGAAAGTCATCGACATCTAAGCCAGAACCATCGTCGCCGGTTCCATCGACTCCACCGCGTTCTTGCAGCATCTCCCGCAGTAATTCTAAGCCTCGTTGTCGTAGGGTTTCTTCATCGAGGGGTAGGGCTAGGAGTTCGAGAATCCGGTAGGGACGGAGTTTTTGCAGGTCGTTTTGCATTTCACCGCGCACTTGGGGGAACAATCCTTCTCGTAATAGCAATGCTTGTCCGGCTTCGAGGGAGGAGGCGGCGTTTTCATATTGCCGTTGTTGCCATTGTTCTCGTCCCATTTCCAGGTACGCCACAGCAACGGTCAGAGCGATGTCCGAGCGGAAGACGGTTTCGCCAGCAACGCGGCTGTCGGAGGTGCGCTGGGATAGGTGGGGACGACCGAGTGTGAGGACGCGATCGTATTCTCCGAGTTCTAGGAGAATCGCTAAGGCGCCGACGAGTTGATGGGTTTCAATTTCAAGGCTGGGACTTTGGCTGATACGAGGGGGAGCGATGGGGATCATGCCGTTGCGATCGCCCTGGGGGGAGACGCTCAACTCCTCTGAGGCTGAGTCGAGGTGGTCTGAGTCATCGGCGTCATCGGCCAGATCGCTTTCGTCGTAGGTTTTGCTCAGAAATAGGCTGTCGTAGCGGGCGCGGCTCTCGGCATCGGCTAGGACGCTATAGGCTTCGTCAATGAGTTGTTTGCGTCCTTCAATGGCCGCCTCGGAGTATTCCCGACGCGGCAACTGTCGCGAGCGATCGCGATAGGATTGCTGGATTTGCTCGGCGGTTGCCTGGATGGGCAAGCCCAAAATACGGTAGTAATCGAGTGGAATTAGCACGATGCTCCACTTCCCCTAGGGTGACGTCTTGAAGGATTTGATCTGGCAACGAGGGCAGCCTCACCCACAGATTAACCTATCCTATAGCAAAAGTTGGTCTGAATCGTACAAAAAATAGGGGATAAGAAGGCAAGAGGCAAGAGGCAAGGGAAGGGAACAGGGAACAGGGAACAGGGAACAGGGAACAGGGGATAAGAAGGCAAGAGGCAAGAGGCAAGAGGCAAGAGGTCGGGGATTCTCTCCCAACTCAGAGTGTCCTAAGCCAATCTTCGATTGCTATATCTGAAGATTTGAGTTTGACTGCACTTTTTTCTTCACCGTTGTCATGTGAAATGAGGCTCTCGACAGGCATTAACCTGTGTTCGGTCGTTGTTGACCTATGGGCTTTCGCGTCGCTTGTGAGGCTTAGGATGGGGGATCTTTAGCATAGTTAGGCAAAAAAGTCAACCACCGCTTGGGCGATCGCCTCGTTGCCATCTTTCGGCAGTTTGGCGGTTTGTTTGGCAGGGTTGGGAGCGTCTCGCAGAAACGGCCAATCCCCGGCGAAGAAGTCCGCATGGGGGATAATTTGATGCTGGCCCCACTCCTGAATCCCATCGAGGAGAATTTGGGCTTCAGCAAAGCCGTCGCGAGTCACGGAAACTAGGGGAACATCGAGGCGCAGGGCTTCGGCGAAGGTACTATACCCCGGTTTGGAGACGACGCGATCGCACAGGGGCATCACATCAACCGGGCGATAGGCTGAATCAAGGATTTTCCGCAAATTGGGCAAGTCGGGGGCGTTGCGATCAAACGTGAGAAATTGCCAATCGGCAAAGTCTCGCAGACCGTGATAGGGCAGGGCCTGTAAGCCTAAGCCGCCGAAGGTGAGGAGAATGGTTTTCTCACGCGGGGCGGTTAGGGAAAAGGTGTCACGTAGCTGCGCCTCGCTGTACTTGGGGGTTCCGCCGGTTAACCCCACATCGCTGATGTTGGTAAACGCTGACATCGGTTCATGGAGGGGAAGACGAAACAGGCGATCGCAGGCCCCAAAACACTCGCCAATCCAATCGGCAATCTCGACAAATTCCCCACCCCAAGGGCGATAAATAAAATCCCAGCCAAAGTTACTCATCATCCAGCCCGGAACCCCAGCATAATGAGCAATTTTAGCCGCGAGGGGGGGAATATCTGCCAACACTAATCCGGCCCGATTCAGCTTAATAAAATTCACTTCCCCGGCGATGATGTCATGATGTCGCCTTTGGATATCCCGCAGCTTCTCTAGGGTGGTAGTTTTATCCATATTGAGGCTATCGGCTTGAATCACCCCCACATCCAAGGCGCGAGGGCGATAGAGATAGTCGCCCGGAATGTAGGAGTCGAGAAGCCAGCGGGGGGCGGTTGTCACCATGGCGATGAGAATCTCGGGGTTGAGACGTTGGATGGTAGCGGCCACGGAAGCTGCGCGAACGGCATGGCCAAAGCCATGATTGGTGACGGCGAAGTAGAGAACGGGGCGTGACATAGATTTTGTTTTTTGTCAATAGCTTGAACAGCTAAATTTTTGGGATTTAAATAATGGTTAAATCAGGTTCAGAAGAGGTGACCTCTGTTTAACGATCAATGGCTTTTTAAGAGAGTTTGGAACAGCCAGCAACTGAGGGATGATCCTAACCCAGCACTGGCTAACCCTTGGATAAGGATACCGAGTTGTAACCCAAGGAGAGAGATTGACTTATTGAAAGAATAGGCGGCTGTGGTCTGGCGTTGCGAGGTTGAGGCTTTATCGGAGGTTTCATGAGATGAGTTTTTTGCGGTTTGATTGGCGGTTTGATTGGCGGTTTGATTGGAACTCGATAGGATTAAGACTGGCAAAAATACCGTCAAAACAACAGTAATCATTACAGCCAGACATCGAGACATCAGCCAAGGAATGAGGGGTAAGCCCCCGCTTCCCTGGCGGTAGAAAAACATAACTAGAAAGGCACCGCTGACGCTACCGAGATAGAGAAAAAAAGGCACAATAATGGGAAAGAATATAAAGCCATAGGCTTGAGATTGGCTGAGGGAGGAGTTCAGAGAATTGATGAGGCTGACGGCTGTGGCTAAGACGGCGATCGCAACGATGGCCATCCCCAGTAACACAGCGAGAATCGCGAGACTGGCGGACAACCCAGACGTGGTGGCCTGAATGGCGATCGCCATAGCGGCCAATCCAGGTACAACCAGCAGTAGTAGGATAATGGATGAGATAATCTGATTGAGTTTGTCCAACGTCTCGCCGTTTATGGGGTGTTGATTGGCTGACACGCGATCACCTTAGAGGGTATTATGGAGGGTGTCTAGGAGTTCAATCATTTTTTGTTGGACAGAGGTATGAGTATATTCATCCTCAGGATGAGGCGATTGTCCAGGTTTTTGAAAATAGGGGCGATCGCCGTAAATTTGTCCCCATTTAAAGTCAACTTGGCGGACAAATTCATACAAAACCTCTGAATTGCTGGTAATGGACTTGAGGATTTTCTCTAGGGCAATTAGAGGCTGGTCAATATGTTCACTGACACAGCTATCTTGTTTGACCCAATCTTGCAAAACGGCTTTTAAAGCGCCAGAAGAATCTCGCAGATGTTTATCAATAAATCCATTGATTTCTGTCACCGCCCGCAGCAAAATGGGGACGGGTGACTCGCCTTTAAAGAAGTTATTTCCTTCGGCGGCAATGGCATCCGCGAGGGTGAATTTACGACCCAGTAAACGATCTTGGCGCAGGTCGTCATCGGAGAGGTTGGTGTCGGGGTTGGGAGTGGGTTCAGGTTGAGGATTCATGACAGTTAGGAGGGATGAAGGCAAATGGCCGAGACCATCTACCGCCAGTTTAACAGCCCGAACTGGGGCGATCGCCCCCAGTTTGGTTCAGTTGGGGGTGCTTTCCTTTGGGATAGGGGTGTAGGATTAGGGAGGCGATCGCCTCTTGCCCCTAGCTATCCCTGTTGTTGAACCATGTCTAAGCCCCAGTTTGCCGAAGTTGTTGAGATTCAGCCCCCCCTGGGCGATCGCCTACGGCGGTTTATGCTTGAACGCTTTGGCGCAACTCTGACGTTGCGTAGCAGCATCCCCCCCGAACGGCTTACCGTACAAATGTGGACCAATATCCCCAGCAAGTACAACAGCGAGGGAGACTGGTACGCCATTGATTTGCCCTATCATTTCACCCTAGAGGGGGTTCACCACTTCGAGGGGGCGTTTTTCCCCACCAGTCAGGGGGAGTATGCCTATACCTATCGCATCGGCGATCGCCAACAACCGGGCCTCTGGCAATGGCTGGGCTATCCCCACAATGACGGTTTTCTCAGCGTTCAGGAACCCTCGGATTTAATGCCTTGGGCGCAGGGTCCGAGTTGTATTCGTATTATTAGTAATCTCTATATTGGCAACTATATTGCCGCCTCTCAAGCCGACAAATTGGGGGTAGATGCAGTTCTAAATATGGCGGAGGAATTAGCTTTATCCTATCCGCCCCAAGCCAAGATAACCTATCAAAAACTTGGCACACCGGATGGCGCAGAAAACACTATTTCGGATGACATTTTAGTCAAATCTGTCAATTGGCTCGATGAGCAACGAGCGGCAGGAAAACATAAGATTATGGTCAACTGTCGCGCCGGAATTGGGCGTAGTGGTTCAGTGATGGTGGCGTATTGTTTTGCGAAACATCCCACTTGGACCTATGTGGAAACGGTGGAATATGTTTGGAGTCGCAAGCCCAACATTTATCCCCATCGCCACTTACAACAGAGTTTAGAACGGCTATTTCCGCGCCAATAATGGCGTCATGAATGGCGTAATTAACGATGATAAACGAGTGGATTTTGACCTATCGCGGCGAAGTGGCGGCGTTGCTGTCGGCGCTTTTGTGGGCGATCGCAGCGGTTCTCTATCAACAGGTGGGCGATCGCATCCCACCGTTACAACTGACGTTACTGAAAGGGGTGATGGCCATTGCCCTGATTCTGCTCACTCTGCTGCTGCGAGGAACAGGCTGGCCTGAGATTCCGGGGCGATCGCTGCTGCTGTTAGCCGCCAGTGGTGGGGTCGGGATTAGTTTAGGCGATACCGCCTTCTTCTACGCCCTCAACCACCTCGGTTCCCGGCGCACCCTCTTATTGCAAACCCTCTCCCCGGCCATGACCGCCCTAATTGCGGCCCTAGTTCTCGGGGAACTCCTAGCCCCCCGTTCCGGGATTGGTATGATGCTAATTCTCTTGGGGGTGGCCTCCGTGATTCAGGAGCGCGTTAGCCCCAGCGCCGCCACTCCCCAGGCTCAATTTCCCTGGCAAGGCTTAGCCTGGGCGTTTCTGGCGGCGGCGGTCCAAGCGGGAGGGGCGGTTCTCTCGCGGGCGGCCTTAGCTGAAACCGATGTCAGTCCCCTATTGGCGGCCTTAATTCGCCTAGTGGCGGGACTCGTCTTTTTGCCCCTTTGGATGGCGGCCAGGCCCCGTTCAATCAAGGTCACTTGGACACCAATTGCTTCGGGGCGCACCTGGGCCATGATTGGGGTAGCGGCGTTTCTGGGAACCTATTTAGCCATTTGGCTGCAACAAACTTCGCTTAAGTTTGCCTTGGCGGGGGTTTCACAAACCTTGAGTGCGATGAGTCCAATTTTTGTGCTACCGTTGGCGGCCTGGACCGGCGATCGGCTTAGCCTGAGAGCTATTCTGGGGGCGGTGATTGCTGTGTCAGGGGTGGCGTTGTTGTTTTCGTGACCATCATTCTGAGGACTCTGGTTCACACCACTTATCATGACCGGGACCCTAAAAATTCTTCAACCGTTAGTTCGATGTCACTGGCAATTTGCCGTAGCAGTCTGGGAGAAATATCACGCCCCTTATGAAATGGAACAGTTGTTCCCCGTCCATCTGCATGACGAAACTGCTTGTGTGAACCCTTTTGACGGACTTCTACAAAACCGAGATGTTCAAGGAGACGAACAACCTCTTGCGGTTTGAGGACAGGAATGTTACGGGAAAATAGCGGGAGCATGAAAGCCTCCATCTTTTAAGTGGGGGATGAAATGCGACACGAGCGGTTTTAACCGCCGTGATGTTAATTTCTTTCCGTTGTCAATTTAGCGTTAAGTGCGCTAAACTAAGTTTATTCTGTCAAACTTAGCGTAAATGTTTGTCTTAGAATTTAAGGTTGAGGCTAAA
>NZ_JAWOCL010000078.1:0-7126 GCF_046483825.1 Sodalinema sp. | reverse complement strand
CTCTAGCAAAACAAAACCCCCTTGAACTCATTAGAAGTTCAGGGGGATTTTGTTGGAAAAGTTAGCCACTCGTGAATCAGGTCGTTGTGCAAAACACGCTCTTAACCACGAGTCATCAACTGTTCAAGACTGGGTCTTCAGGGGTTAGGGTGATAAGGAAAATTTATGGCGGATTACATCCGTTGCTGTAGGGGCATAACCCACCCCTACCCCTCCTGGGAGGGGTAGGGGTGGGTTATGCCCCTACGGCAAGGGGTATAATCTGCCATAAATTTTTCTTATCACCATGAACCCTGAAGACCCATTTTAAAACACTTGATTGACCTATATTTTGCCATGAAAATTGCCTATTTAACTGAATTTAACCTCAATGAATTTAATCCTAAAACCCTGCCCCGCAACAAACTGGGTCATGGACAAAAATGTAAATCCATCTTCGATGCCCTCAGCCACCATCACAGCGTCATCTCTGTCCATAACCTCGACAAACACCGGGAACAGACCGCCCTATTTCCCAAACTCAAACGTCGCTATCATAAACTTCGGCAAAACACCTATCTTTCCTGGACAGAACCTCAATTTAACCGAGACTATGGGCGACAACTGCAACGCCAATGCGATCGCATCAACCCCGATCTCATCTTAACCTCAGATAGTAACCTTATCGCCTATCTAAACACCTCCAAACCCACCGCCCTTTGGACCGATACCCCCTACGCCGGCCTAATTGACTTCTATCCCGGCTATCAACATCTTTGCCCAACCAGTCGCCGCCAATTATATGACCTGGATAAACGAGCCTTTCATCGCTGTCAAGGTCTCTTTTTTGCCTCCCAATGGGCTGCCGATATTGCCCAACAGACCTATCAGCTTCCTCAACAAAACATTAACGTTATTCCCTTTGGGGCGAATCTCTCAACCATTCCGAGTTCCAGTCAAGTTGACCATTGGCTGCGATCGCGGCCCAACTCACCCTGTAAACTACTCTTTATCGGCGTCGATTGGCAACGTAAAGGAGGAGACATCGCCCTCGCTGTCGCCCAACATCTCAATCAACGGGGGTATCCCACCGAACTCACCCTCGTCGGTAGCCAACCGCCGAGTTCCCCACCCTCTTTTGTCCATTGTGCCGGCTTTCTCAACCGTCAACAGCCCCAAGACGCCGCAATTCTTGACCAACTCTTAGCCCAATCTCACTTTCTCCTACTTCCCGCCCAAGCCGAATGTTACGGCCATGTTCTCTGCGAAGCCAACGCCTTCGGGGTTCCGGTTCTCGCCCGAGATGTGGGAGGAATCGCCACCATCATCCGTCAGGACGTGAATGGGCAACGATTCACCGCTACAGCATCGATTTCTGAATCCATTTCTGACTATTGTGACTATATTGAGGCGGTTTTCAACCAAAGACAGTATCAACAATTGGCCCAATCTGCCCGCCAAGAGTTTGAAAGCCGCCTCAACTGGGAGGTGGCGGCTACCAGCCTGGCCCATACCCTGGAAGGGTGGGTTTGATGGCAAAATGGTTCAACACTGTCTGAATTAGGATTTTTCCATGACCATGCTTGCACGTTTGCAAAACCCGCTTCGTCGCGGCCAAGCCCTGAAAATTATTACCGGATTAACCAACTTTAACCGCGACTCCGTGGCCCGAACCGTCAAAGCCGCCCATATCGGCGGGGCCACCTTCCTCGATATCGCCGCTGATGCGGAGTTGGTTCGTCTCGCCAAGTCCTTGACAAATTTACCAATCTGTGTATCGGCTGTTGACCCCAACCAATTCCTCGAACCCGTCGCCGCTGGGGCGAATTTGATTGAAATTGGTAACTTTGATGCCTTCTACGCCCAAGGTCGTCGTTTTGAGGCCCCCGAAGTCTTGGAACTGACGCGGGCCACTCGGGCCTTACTCCCCGAGATAACCCTCTCGGTGACCGTTCCCCATATCTTGGCTTTAGATGAACAGGTGCGTCTCGCTGAAGCCTTAGTTGAGGCTGGGGCAGATCTGATTCAAACGGAAGGGGGAACCAGTAGCCAACCCCGTCATGGCGGAACCCTGGGCTTAATTGAAAAAGCGGCCCCCACCTTAGCTGCCGCCGCTGAAATTTCTCGGGCTGTCTCGGTGCCGGTTCTCTGTGCGTCGGGAATTTCCAATGTCACGGCACCCCTGGCTATTGCGGCCGGGGCCGCCGGTGTCGGCGTGGGTTCTGCTGTCAATCGCCTCGACAGTGAGATTGAGGCCATCGCCGCTGTTCGCGGCCTCGTCGAAGCCCTCCAAGGCGCGAACCACCCCAGTTTACGAGTCTAAACGGCGAGAACTTTGGCCCCTCGGGAGGTTGGCCCCGGAACCTCAGGGCCAGCTAACCTTTAGGAAACGCCGACAGATTCGGCGTTTCCTGAGTTTTATTAAAATTTTTTATCCACAAGATTACTGAGCGTTATCAGGCGCGATCGCCCCCTTGGTGGGGGATTGCCCCAGTGAATACTTCAACCCATGATCCCGAATCACGAGCCTGGGCAAAATTTAGCCCTCAAAATAGATCGCCAAAGTGTGAAATATATCTTAAGATTGGTGTATTCGATGGGCTAGTTCACGAGAGGCTAGCTACAAAAAGCAAAATTTAACAGGAAAAAGGAGAACTTTTATGGCATTAGTCCCCATGCGTCTGCTGCTCGACCACGCAGCGGAAAACGGTTACGGTATCCCCGCATACAACGTCAATAATATGGAGCAGATCCTGGCAATCATGGAGGCGGCTAACGAAACCAACAGCCCCGTGATTCTTCAGGCGTCTCGCGGCGCACGTAAGTATGCCGGTGAAAACTTCCTCCGTCACTTGGTGATGGCGGCCGTCGAAACCTATCCCCATATCCCCATCGTGATGCACCAAGATCACGGTAATGGCCCCGCCACCTGCTACTCGGCCATCCGTAATGGCTTCACCAGCGTCATGATGGATGGTTCCTTGGAAGAGGATGCCAAAACCCCCGCTAGCTTTGAGTACAACGTCAACGTCAGCAAAACTGTGGTTGACGTGGCTCACTCCGTCGGCGTCAGCGTTGAAGGTGAACTCGGTTGCCTCGGTTCCCTCGAAACCGGTAAAGGTGACAAAGAAGATGGCCACGGTGCAGAGGGAACTCTGACTCGTGAACAACTCCTCACCGATCCCGATGAAGCGGTGGAATTCGTTGAGCGGACTCAAGTCGATGCCCTCGCGGTTGCCATCGGTACCAGCCACGGTGCCTACAAATTCACCCGCAAACCCACCGGTGAAATCTTGGCCATCAGCCGCATCGAAGAAATCCACAGCCGTCTCCCCAACACCCACTTGGTGATGCACGGTTCCTCTTCGGTTCCCCAAGAATGGTTGGATATGATCAACCAGTACGGCGGTGCTATCCCCGAAACCTACGGTGTGCCTCTCGAAGAAATTCAAAAAGGCATCAAGAGCGGTGTTCGCAAAGTGAACATCGACACCGATAACCGTTTGGCGATTACCGCTGCTATTCGTGAAGCGGCTGCGAAAGATCCCTCCAACTTCGATCCCCGCCACTTCATGAAGCCCTCGATCAAGTACATGAAACAAGTCTGTGCTAAACGCTATGATGCGTTCGGTACGGCTGGCAACGCCACCAAAATTAAACAAATTCCTCTCGATGAATTTGCGGCGAAATATGCCAGTGGTGAATTGGCTGCGAAAACTAAGTCTGCCGTTTCTGCCTAGTTTCAGCGAGTTTCACGGAATTGCTGGTTGAGCTAGCAATTCTAACTAAATCATCAAAGGGTAGTACAATCGTGCTACCCTTTTTTGCTGTGGAGGCGAAGCGGCTCTCGGCTTGACAGGGTTAGCCGTTAAATAGTATAAAGTCTCAATAAGCAGAGCTAAATCTTGGTTAATCGTCGGAGTCAATCCAAGGCTGGGTTAGGGGGTTTGAGGCGGCTAGGTTCGTTATCTGGAGAGAAATCCGGTGACTGTCGCCCTGAAACCGCTCGCTCTCGACTCGACGACTAATTACAATTATTTCTAGTTTTGCTCGCCTCAATCTCTCGTAATTCCGCGCACGATCGCCCCCCTATGACTGATACAATTCTCCAGCTTGATGGCTTGACCAAGCATTATCCCCAAACAGCCGTTCCCGCCGTGGATACGGTGAATTTATCCTTGAAAAAAGGGCAAATTCTCTCTCTCTTGGGGCCATCGGGCTGTGGTAAAACCACCCTATTGCGCTTGATTGCCGGCTTTGAACGGCCCAATAACGGTCAGATTATCTTAGAACAGCGGGCGATCGCCGGCCAGGGGCGCTGGGTTCCCCCAGAAAAACGCAATCTGGGCATGGTATTTCAAGAATACGCCCTATTTCCCCATCTCAATGTGGCTGATAACATTGCCTTTGGCCTCAAGAAACGGCAACTTAAAGCCAGTGACATTCAACAGCGGGTAGCCGAGGCCCTGAGTCTCGTCGAACTCGATGGACTGGGGAATCGCTACCCCCACCAGCTTTCCGGGGGCCAACGACAACGGGTGGCTTTGGCCCGGGCCATCGCCCCTCGGCCGGTGTTGATGCTTCTCGATGAACCCCTGAGTAACCTCGATGTGCGGGTGCGCCTCTATTTACGCCACGAGATTCGCGCCATTCTCAAGAAAACGGATATGACAGCCGTGTTTGTCACCCATGACTGCGAAGAAGCCATGTCCATCTCCGATGTGGTGGGGGTGATGCGTCAAGGGCGCTTAGAACAACTCGATACCCCAGAAGCCATTTATCGCGAACCCGCCTCGCGCTTTGTGGCTGAGTTTGTCACTCAAGCCAATTTCTTGCAGGCCCGCCGTTCCGGGAGTCAGTGGGAAACAGAACTGGGGCGCTTTTCTGTCGCGGCCACGGGAGAAGTCTCGGGGGATGTGGGAGATGTGATGATTCGCGAAGAGGATCTCAGGGTGCAGCCCGATGACTCGGGAGCGGTTCAGGTCCGCGATCGCCAATTCTTGGGCCGAGAACATCGCTATTGTCTGCAAATGCCCTCGGGCCACTGTGTTCACGCTCGCAGTCATGACGTTCTGAGCTTACCCGTTGGCGCACGGGTTAACGTCCAGATTCCCGATGATGCGGCCCGGGTGTTTCCGCCGGCCCATCGCCAATTGACCTCCTCGGCAAAATAACCCCTAAACTATGGGGAATGGCTCGGGGACTGCGATCGCGCGATCGCAGTCGTTCCACCCCCTGAACTAGCAATTGCGTTGAGCCACCCCCATCTAACATCATCACCCCATCAGCCCCCAAAGCCCGCAACACCCGCGCCGCTCGCAGTTGGGTGGCGGCGGGAGAATTGAAAATCCAGAGGGTTTCTGAGGTTCCGTCTTGGTTGCGATCGCCCACGCCGATGAAGGTACGCCCCACGGCCCGTTTAATGCCCTTATCAGCCCATTCGTCGAGGCCCACGAGGAGATGGGGAATCGGTGAAAACAGGGGATTCTCAGGATACCCGACTTCGGGAAACGGCAAAATCTGGGCTTGCTGGCCGTCAATGAGCAACATTTTCTTTTCTCCGGGATATTCCCCTAATCCCGCATAACCGCCACTGTAGATAATCCCGTCAGCCTTGAGGGGAAATGCCAGTTGTAGGGGCTGAGAGCCAAAAAACTGACCATTGGTGACGGAAAAGGCGCGATCGCCCCAACGCTCCTCTAAATCCTGCCAATGCACCTGTATGGGTTGCGGCTCAATGGAGACACTGACCCCAGTATCATACTGGGGGACGTTGCCCGACTCGTCAGCCCCCTGGCCCCAATCTTGCACATGACGGGGATCAAACAATTGCAGAGACACCCCCGCCGTTAAATCCAACTCCTGCACCCAATCGACGCCATTGCCATAAAGCCGGACTCCCGCTTCCTGGCGGACGACCTTAAACTTATAGGGGGGATCGGTTGACAAGGGAGTGGTTGCCAAAACTGTCCCGGTGAGGGCGAGAGCGATGAAAGCTGTCAATTGGGGTCTCTTTGTTTTACTGTGGTGAGAGGCACAGCCCCTTGAGGTTGTCCTGATCCGTTCCGAATCTCTCGATTGTAGGAGAGTTGTTTTGAAATACGCAACGCGGCCGAGTCCCTCGTCTGAGTCCCTTCCCTCCAGCATGGTTGACGACATTCCCGAAGCATTACGCGATCGCCCCCTAGACCGCCCCACAGCGACCCCTAGCCCAACGCCAACAGCGGCGGGGAGTCCCCTGCTTGTCTTAGTCGCCACGATGGCAAGCATCGCCCTCGGGGGACTGGGGTGGTATCTGTGGCAATCTCCGGGCCAAGTGGCCCAGACGGCCCCCTCAACCCCCGAAAACAGTACCGCGTCTGAGAATAATAACGAGGGTAGCGAGTCCAACAACCCGGATCTGTTGGGACATCTTCCCTACGAGGAAGCCGCCCCCGAGGATCTCAAAAGCATTGTTTCCGATAACACGATTAAACTACGTGCGGCGGCGGCAGATGCCTATTTAGAGATGGAAGGGGCGGCCCGGGCCGATGGGGTTTGGTTGATGCCTCTCTCGGGATTTCGCTCGGTTGAAGACCAAGAATATCTCTTTTTTGAGATTAAAGCCCAACGGGGACAAGTTCCCGCACAACGGGCTGAAGTGAGCGCCCCTCCGGGACATAGTGAACATCATACCGGCTATGCGATCGACATTGGCGATGCCGATGTTCCGGCCACTCACCTCTCAGAGAATTTTGAGAATACCGCCGCCTTTAAGTGGTTGCAAGAGAATGCCGCTTACTATAGTTTTGAGTTATCGTTTCCACAAGATAATCCTCAAAATATTGCCTATGAACCTTGGCATTGGCGCTTTGTCGGCGATCGCCAGAGTTTAGAAACCTTCTATAAAGCCCGAGAACTCTTTGAGGATGGGGAAAACGAGGAGTTGAATTAAGCAATAATGGGTCTTCTGGATCTACGGTGGTATTTGTTACATAACATACAAAATTGTAGGGGCGAAAAATCCCCTCCTGGGAGGGGTAGGGGTGGGTTCCCCACATAACATACAAAATTGTAGGGGCGAAAAATCCCCTCCTGGGAGGGGTAGGGGTGGGTTCCCCTACAGTAACGGGTGTAATCTGCCATAAATTTTCTTATCACCCTAAAC
>NZ_JAWOCL010000057.1:0-42643 GCF_046483825.1 Sodalinema sp. | reverse complement strand
AAAAGCAACGTCGCCGTATCGAAATCAAATCGAAGCGGGAAATTGAAATCATGCGACAATCAGCCAAAATTGTCGCCACAGTCCTCAAAGAGATCTCAGAACTCGTCGAACCGGGGATGACCACCGCCGATCTCGATGCTCATGCGGAAAAGCGGATTCGCGAAATGGGTGCCAAACCCAGCTTCAAAGGCTATCACGGCTTCCCGGCTTCGATTTGTTCGAGTATCAATAACGAAGTCGTCCATGGTATCCCCAACAAGAAAAAAGTAATTCGCGAAGGGGATGTCCTCAAAGTCGATACCGGGGCCTTTTTCCAAGGCTTTCATGGAGACTCCTGCATCACCATCGCCGTTGGTGAAGTGAGCGACGAGGCCGCGCGTCTGATCAAAGTCGCCGAAGAAGCCCTCTATAAAGGGATCGAACAAGTCAAGGCCGGAGCCTACCTGATTGACCTAGCCGGGGCGATTCAAGATCACGTTGAAGCCCATGGCTACAGTGTCGTTGAAGAATTTACAGGCCATGGTGTCGGTCGCAATCTCCATGAGGAACCCTCCGTCTTTAACTTCCGCACCCGAGAAATGCCCAATGTGAAACTCCGGGCCGGGATGACCCTCGCGATTGAGCCGATTGTGAACCAAGGCTCCAAGCATAACCGCATCCTTCGTGACAAATGGACCGCCGTCACCGTTGATAATGCTCTCTCAGCCCAGTTTGAGCATACGGTTTTGGTGACGGATGATGGTTACGAAATTTTAACCGATCGCACTCAAGTTTAAGTCTGGCCAGTCCTCTAACGCTGACCGCAGAGAATCGATCAGAAAAAGGAGGGAACCATCCCTCCTTTTTTTGTCGGTCTCCCTACGGTGATCTGGGGCTAGAGGAACGTTTTCCAACGTGACAACGACTCAATGGCGGTTACAGTGTCGGCTTCCTACCCAAAGAAGTGCTTTCCACTCCTCCGACTGACGAGTCTTACCTTCTGGCGATCGGCTTGACCCCGCGTCCCGCCGGTCAATGACATGGAGAATCAAGCCATGCTTGTATGGATCTGGCTTGGTTTTCGCTCCCGTTACCTTCGATGTAAGGTGGCCCGAACTCTATCACAGGTGGCCACCGCGTTCATCCCAACACTTCCCCGGTTGGGTCATGTGCGGCGCTTCTCGCGGAATTAGCTAAGATCCCAATAAGTCTACATAATCCAACCGCTAAAATCGATTAAAATCGACGGTGGTATTTTCTGTCTGGTGTGAGGAGTAAATTCATGTCTAAGTTCACGTTGATTTCCCATCTCTCCCTCTTGACCTTGGGGGCTGTCCTAACCGGCGTTGCGGCTGAAGCCGCCCCAAAATCGACCTTTGACGGTCGCAAAGGTCTCTCCAATACGGCCCCGAGTCCCCAACAGTTGGCCCAGGTGACCTCCGTGTCTCAACTCTCCGACGTGCAACCGACGGATTGGGCGTTTCAAGCTTTGCAATCCCTCGTCGAGCGCTACGGTTGTATCGCCGGTTATCCTGACGGAACCTTCCGGGGCAACAACTTTATGACTCGCTACGAGTTTGCTGCCGGTTTAAATGCCTGTTTGGATCAGATTATAGCCATCACCGAAGGCGGTAGTGACCTCGATCCCAGTGACTTGGCCACCATTCGCCGGTTGCAAGAAGAATTTTCCGCTGAATTAGCTACCCTTCGGGGCCGGGTTGATGGCCTCGAAGCCCGCACCTCGGAACTCGAAGCCAATCAGTTCTCTACCACCACGAAACTGGAAGGGGAAGCGATTTTTGCCTTGGGGAACGTCTTCGACAGTACCCTAGATAACAACGAAACCGTGTTTCAGCAACGGGTTCGCTTGAATTTTGTTTCTAGCTTCACAGGACAAGACCGCCTCTTAACTCGCCTGCAAGTAGGCAACAGTGTCCCCTTCGGCACCACAGGAACCAACCAAGGACTGAACTTTGGTCCCTCGGGTGAAGGGGTGTTAGCCTCTCAGGTCTTCGGTGACTCGGATAACTCGGTCAACCTTGAAAGTTTGGCCTACTCCTTCCCTCTCGGGGAATCCGTTGACGTGATTGTTGGGGCCACTGGACTCCACTTTGCAGATTTCACCCCCACCCTCAACCCCTATTTTGATGATAAAGATGGTGGCAATGGGGCGTTAAGTGCTTTTGGTCAACATAACCCAATTTATCGGCTTGGCGGTGGGGCTGGGATTGGCTTAAATCTCAGTTTTGGCGATTCGTTCCAAGTGACGACTGGTTATCTGGCCTCGGAAGCCGATAGCCCTTCTCCCGGCGATGGTCTGTTTAACGGCGATATTTCCGCTTTGGCTCAGTTAACCTATACCCCCACGCCTGAGGTGGGGTTTGCGGTGACCTATAACTATGGCTATTTCGGTGAAGGGAACTTTGGCTTCAATAATGGCGGGGGGTCTGGTTTTGACAACACCAACTTTGGTTTCACGGGAACAACTTTTGCTAATAATCTTGGCGCGGTGAACGCTGTAACAAGCCACTCCATCGGCGCTCAGTTGTCATGGTCGTTATCTCCCGGCTTGAATGTGAATGCTTGGGGTAGCTACAGTGACATTTATTTGCGCACCAATGAGCTGGATGGGGAAATCTGGAACTGGGCTTTGGGCCTGGCGTTCCCGGATTTGGTACTTCCGGGGAATTTGGGAGGCGTGATTGTGGGCGCTCAACCCTATCTGGGTGGCCTCGAAGATACCAACAGCTTCTTTGAGAATGACATCCCTCTACATTTGGAAGGGTTCTATCAGGTCCAGGTGAGTGAAAATATCTCGATTACTCCGGGTTTGGTTTGGTTGCTCAATCCCAATCAGGATGCTGACAATGATAGTGTCTTCATTGGTACGTTGCGAGGAACTTTTAGTTTCTAGGATTGGTTTCTCGGATTCGAGTGTCAGGGTACGACTCCCCTAGGTGGGGGAGTTTCCCGGTTTGGACCCGCTTTTTCTCGTTGGCTCGGGAAAGGCGGGTTTTTTGGTGTTCTCCCCCTGAGGTGGGCCGATGGGGACGGTTATCTTTTAAGATTGCTCCTGAATCAAGTTTAGAGTTGGGAGTGGTTTGAAATGAGTTTAGACAACTTTTGTGTGTGTGATGGGGATCTCAGTCAGGATTTGCTGGATCGCTATCGTCAAGGAACGGCCATCGCTGTGGATACGGAAACGATGGGCCTGCTTCCTGCGCGCGATCGCCTCTGTTTGGTGCAATTGTGCGATGAGGCGGGATATGTCACGGTGGTGCGGATTCAACGGGGACAATCTCAAGCCCCGAATTTACAACAATTACTGGAAATGAGCAGCGTTGAAAAGATTTTTCATTTTGCTCGCTTTGATGTCGCCATGTTGCAACATCATTTAGGGATTACGACTGGGCCAATCTTTTGTACCAAGATTGCTAGTAAGTTAGCCCGGACTTATACCTCATCTCATGGCTTGAAAGGATTAGTTCTGGAACTCGAAGGCGTTGAACTCGATAAACGCGCTCAAAGTTCGGATTGGGGGAATGCGGCCCATCTCTCGGATGAGCAGTTAAGCTATGCGGCGAATGATGTTCGCTACCTGATTTCTCTCAAACGGACTTTGACGCAGATGTTGCAACGAGAGGAACGCTGGCAGCTTGCTGAGGCTTGTTTTGCTGCGATCCCGGTGTTTGTTGCTCTGGATTTGTTGCAGTATTCCCAGATTTTCGAGCATTAATTGACCGAAAGGGTTCTCAACTGATATCGGACTGGTTTTGTCTGCGATCGCGATCGCATCTTATTGGTATCTGCGATCGCATCAAACCTCGATCAAACTCACTCAATACCCCGGTGAGATATCACGTGGCGATCGCAAAAACTCTGACACAATCGGGATGTCTATCTCTGGAACAGGGTTAAGGAACAGCTTGAAAATGTCTAATGGTTCCACAAAGTCGACGATGCTAATTCCAGGGGCACTCGGTGAAATTCTGGTATCAGCACGCACCACAGGGAAGCTGACGCTTTTAGATCGCTATGGTTTAAAAGCTGCCATTCTCGATGAGTCCCTCAGCGAAGATGAACAACGCTCGATTGACCGACTGCTTAGGGCGGTCGTCAAAGGGCGAGTTGCCGTTGATCCTTTGCCCTTGACCTGCAAACTGCCCCACTCGCTTGATGGCACCCAAGGTCCTCCCTTGGCCTGAGGTAGAATACAGGAACTATCGGTCGCAGGGGCTGACAATGCCATTAATTCTACTTCTGACTGCCTTACTCACCCTCATCGGTTGGTTGGGCACATTTTTTTGGATTGAGTTGCCCATCTCCCTCTGGGATACTCTATCTTTGCCCCGTTGGTTTTGGCTGATCCTGGTCATTTCTGTCATCTCCTGGGGAATGGGGGATTGACGCCTCCGTGAAATTACTGATTTAACCCGTTCAAGACGGCGATTCCATCTCGTAGCATTTAACTAGAGATAAACAGTTGCGATCGTCGTCTAGCCTCACATATCGCAACTCATCGGCGATACAGTTCATCAGGCGTAAGCCCCGACCTCCCGTAGCATTGAGATCAACATCTGGTAACTCATGTAACTTGGCCTCCAAATCAAAGTGGGGGCCTGAATCAATGATTTTCAGTTCCAGAGACTCAGCCGTCTGTTCAAACTGAATTTCAACCGTTAACTCCGGCGCACCGGCATGGGCGTGTCGTACGGCATTCGTAAAGGCTTCAGCCAACGCCGTCTTGAGTTGTAACCAGACTCGTTGGGGGACGACCGGTGACTCAAAACCATCAAACCAATCCAAAACGCGGGCTAACGCGCTAAGATCCGTTGGAACACGCAATGATGCGGAGAGGGGCAATTTGCTCAAGGTTTCCAAAGCGATAACATCCTCAGCTTCATTCAAAAACTTGCGGTCTGTTTCTTGATCATGACTCCGATTCTCCTAATCGACGACGACCCAACGACTCGCTTGGTGATCAAACGCGCCCTAACGCAACAGGGCTATGACGTAGCCGTCGCCAAAAACGGTGAGGAAGGAATTGATCTGGCACAACGCCTCAAACCCAAACTGATTATTTGCGACTGGATGATGCCAGGCATCGATGGACTTGAAGTCTGCCGCCAAACGAAGGCAATGGCTGAACTATCAACCACCTTCTTTATCTTACTCACAGCTCGTGGAGCCGTCGAGGATCGGGTGATCGGACTCGATACTGGGGCTGACGAATTTCTGGCCAAGCCCATTGATATGGATGAACTTAAGGCGCGAGTTCGCGCTGGACTGCGTATCCATCAACTCAGCCAAGATCTACAAAAGCAGAAACATATGTTGGAGGCTGAGTTATCTGAAGCCGCTGCTTATGTGCGATCGCTGCTCCCAGTTTCCCGTCATCATACCGCAGTTCGCATCGCGGCGTGTTTTGTTCCCTGCCAACAACTCGGAGGCGATTGTTATGACTTCCAATGGCTCGATGAGACCTCCCTGGCGATGTATCTGGTGGATGTCTCGGGCCATGGAGTCGGCGCCGCCTTACTCTCGGTATCGGTCTTAAACATTCTGCGATCGCGTTCCCTACCCCGCACCAACTTTCGCGATCCCAGTCAAGTCTTACAAGCCCTCAATCAAGCCTTTCAAACTAGCTCCTCGGGAACGTTCTACGAAGAAAAGTACTTCACGATTTGGTATGGGGTTTACGATACCCGCAGCCGCCGCCTCACCTACGCCAGTGCTGGCCATCCCCCAGCTTTACTGGTATCGAGCGATGGCGACACGGTTCCCCCTGAGTTGAGTCGTCTCAATACTCCCAACCTCCCGATTGGGATGTTCCCCGACGTGGACTACGACACAGCCACCTGTACCATCGCCCCATCGGGGCAATTGTATATTTTTAGTGATGGCGTGTACGAGATTCCCCAGAGTGATGGCACGATTTGGGGCTTAGATGCCTTTGCCGATTGGCTCACCCAGGCCAGCCCCAACCCGGAGATTGCTCTAACCTCTCTCTTTGAACATCTCCAAGAGCTTTGTTCTCCCCAACCCTTTGATGACGATGTCTCACTCTTGCAACTGACGTTCACCTAAGTTATGGAGGTGCGCGCCGATGGGAGGCCGAGGATAGCCCTCAGGACGATAACATGGACTCCTCAAACTCCTGGCGATCGCTGAAAATCTTAAAGACGCGGTTCATACTGGTCAGTTCAAAGAGAATTTTCACCTGATCGCTAATCGAACAGACAAACATCTTCGCATCGGCCGCCCGTACCGTCTTTAAGGCTGACACCAAGGCCCCTAAGCCTGAACTGTCGATAAAGGTCACATCCTTCAAGTCCAAGAGAATCACCTTGGCCCCAGTCTCTAAACAGTCACTAATCTCCCGTCGCACCTGGCTGGCCTTAACGCCATCGAGGAGACCACCCGGTTGGACGACTTTAATTTCATCAGGGTTCATAGATTTTTCCGCAAATATACATAACCACTCACCTAGAGACCAGTGTCTCATTTCCCGGCAGACAATTCCAGACTTCGACAATCGTGAGGTCAGTTCCGCCTAGCCGGGCGATCGCAACCCTGAAGCTTTCCTAAAGTTAAGATGAGGAGAATGCCCAACCGTTGGGCGGCAAGCCACCCATCTGTCGAGAGATTCAGCGATCGCGTTACCGTCAGCATAGCCCAAGAATTAGGATATTGTAACGATAGTCCCATAGGGTAAGTCTCACCACTGCCCGACGACATCCAAAACCCGCACCACCATCTACCGCAGCCTTCTGTTTTGCTCTATCCTAAGGGCCAATGAGTCTGCCTTAGCGACTCAGCCGGATGCTGCTCACGTAATCTGCTTCAGAGGAATTATCATCATGGTCAAAGTTGGAATCAATGGCTTCGGTCGTATTGGACGTTTAGTCTTCCGGGCTGGACTCGCCAACCCCGACATCGAGTTCTGCGGGATTAACGACCTCGTCTCCCCCGAAAGCCTTGCCTATCTCCTCAAATACGATTCAACCCATGGTCGCTTCCAGGGCGAGGTTGAAGCCAAATCTGACGGCATTGTCGTCAATGGAACCTTTATTCCTTGCACCTCGGAACGAGACCCCGCTCAGCTTCCTTGGGCCAAATACGGTGCTGAGTATGTGATTGAGGCCACTGGACTCTTTACAACCTACGAGAAAGCCTCCAAACACCTTGAAGCTGGGGCAAAACGGGTGGTTCTTTCGGCCCCAACGAAAGACCCTGACAAGGTCAAAACCCTGCTGATGGGAGTCAACCAAGATGAGTATGACCCCAGTCAACATACCATCGTCTCCAATGCCAGTTGTACCACCAACTGCCTAGCCCCGATCGCCAAAGTCATTCATGATAACTTCGGCCTGGCTGAAGGCTTAATGACCACGGTTCACGCCATGACGGCAACTCAGCCCACCGTCGATGGTCCCAGCCAAAAGGATCTCCGGGCCGGCCGCAGCGCCCCCCAAAATATCATCCCCGCCTCTACCGGCGCTGCCAAAGCGGTGACTTTGGTGCTTCCTGCCCTCAAAGGTCGCTTAACCGGTATGGCTTTCCGGGTTCCCACCCCCGATGTCTCGGTGGTGGATTTGACCTTCCGCACGGAACAGGCCACCAGCTATGCTGACATCTGCGCCGCGATGAAAAAAGCCGCAGAAGGAGACATGAAAGGGGTTCTCGGCTATACCGAAGACCCCGTCGTCTCCACGGACTTCACCACTGACCCTCATTCGAGTATTTTTGATGCCAATGCGGGCATGGAGTTGAACGAGAATTTCTTTAAAGTCGTGTCCTGGTATGACAACGAATGGGGCTATTCCAACCGCACCATTGATTTAATCTTGACGATGGTTGCCAAGGGCTAATCATCATTCGTTGTCATGGGTTGCTAATGCCCTGAGCGTTACTCGTTGACCGTCAATTCGACCCGGCCCCAGTTGCCCAATCTTAGGGAATCGGGGCCGGGTTGTTGGTTACGATGAGGGGAGAATCACCGCCCAGAGACCATAAGCCAAGGCGATCGCACTGAGATGTTGTGGCCACAGAAAACGCCAGGATTGACGGGCAATCTTCTGAGTCAGAATGATACAGAGAAGGGTTGACACCAGAAGCGTTGTGCCTTGCAAAAACGTAATCACAGCCGGGTCGGCCACCCAAATCGGCAGATTCACACCCTCGATGCCAAAAGTGGCTAGAGTCACCGGTAACACTCGTCCGGCTTCCCCCAAACCCAGATGCAGATAATAGGCTAAATTGCCCCCCCAGACCAGAGGCAGATAGCCATAGGCTAGGTCGATAAAGGGTCGGGGTTTAGGGCTGTTCCAGAGCCGGTGAATGCCCTGTATGAGCGCATGAGCCAGGAGGGGGGCGATCGCCGGTAACAGCAACGCCAACAGGGACAGTTCCAGATGTTGCCCAAAGGTCTCTAGGTTAAACGACCATCCCAACACTCCTTGCAGTTGTGGTAATCGCCGCAAAAAGACCCCGCCGAGTAACAGAAAGAGCAACGCCACCTCATAGCTATAGGGGGTATGGGTCGTCCAAAGTTCGATCCCCGGTGGCCGCAAATTGACCTCCACAGACCGATGAGGACAAGCTTTAAGACAGGTCATACAAAGAACACAATCGCGGTTATCTTGCAGTTGGGCCGGATGGGAATAAAGGGGACAGCCGTTGGTCTCTTGTCCTTCTCCCTTTTCGGGTCCCCCTTTATAACATTGATAGGTGGTACATTCAGCCGAACAAATCCCGGTTTGCGCTCGTAATTCGGTCATAGAAAGCTTGGCAAATAAGCCGTTCATGCCTCCAATTGGACAGAGATAGCGACACCAAAAACGTCGTTCAAACAGTACAGAAAAAATCACCGCTCCGGCGGTAATTAAGAGCAACAAACAACTCGATAGATAGGCCGTATTTTGTAAATGCCAGAGTTCTTCCCAGAGAAAAATCAGGGCGAACAGTCCAAACAAAAACCAGCCCCCCCAGCGTTCTGCTGCTTGCCGTTGCCAGGGTTTAAGTTGGCGCGGAAAGAGTTTTAAGGAGAGTTTTTGACTCAGTTCGCCGTAAATCATAAAAGGACAGACGGCACACCAGAGTCGTCCAACAAAGGGAAAACCGATTAAAACTAAGGGCCACCACCAAGCCCAAAAAAGATTTAAAGCGACATTTTGATCCCGTGTTTGCGGTCCAACAAACAAGAGAATTACCACTAGGGCAAAGACCCAGGTTGTTATTCCATAGTTGAGTCCATCGGTCCAAAATTTACCGCGCAAAAATTGCCGCAGTTGAGGATAGCTTTTGAAGAGATTGAGACGTAAGCGAGTTTTTTTGTTGTCTTGAGACCAAAAGAGTTCTTCGGTGAGTTCTTCGGCACCATCGGCTTGAGTCACGGCTCGTTTCACCAGACTACTGAGTTCCCGTAAGTTATTGGGAAAATCGTAGGATTGCAGACGACGGACGGCTTCAGGGGTGATTTTGGGTTTAGGGATGCCGCGACTGCGACAGCAGAGACTCAGGTTGTAATCGAGAAGGGCTTTAATATCAGTTTTGCGAACGCGGACGGGAGGAACTTTAATACTCTGATCGATGCAGTCGGTAAATTCCGGGGCGGTTCGTTCGGAAATCAGGATAATGCGGGCCTGACACGATCGCGAGACGGGAGTCTGTTGCGGATCTCGGGAAACCGGCTGATAGGTTTGGCTTTCTAGGAGTTGGGCAATTTGCGGCCGCAGTTCTTCGGGTAAATCTTGGACGTTATTGAGAACTAGGGTTCCTTCTCCGAGCCATTCGAGGAGGCCGGGTTTACCGTTGAGGCGGCCAAAGAGTTCAGCACCGCTGGTTTGCAGCAGGCCGCTGGTGAGTTGAATCATGGGTTCTCGCCGTTGGGGAGAACCGTAGTGGATGAGGCTGGCGATGTTATCTTTTTCGAGTCCCGGTTCGCCAAAAATTAGGACGGAGTCTCGGGTTTTGGCGGCTTGTTTGATTTTTTGTCGCAGTCGCACGGCGTAACGACTGCTACCAATGATTCCCCGGCGGATGCGGTTGACGAGATAGGGCCGTAGTTCGCTTTGACGATCTCGTTCGTAGCTGAGTTCGGCGGAGAGGCGATCGAGTTCGGCGGCCAGTTGTTCTGAGAATAGCTGTGAGATGTCCGGGTGACGGTCGAGGAGATCGTTCATCTCTTCCCGAGAAATCTGCCAAAGCTGGCTATCGCTGAGAGCGGTTAGGGTTTCGCTGCTGGGGCGATCAAGAATCAGGTCTTGTAGGTGCAGGACGGTTCCGGCGGTGAGACAATAGGCGCCTTGAGGGCGATCGCTCTGAAGTTTCCCTTGATACAGGATATAAACGCCGTCGGGGGGCTGATCGACTTGGCTGAGAATGTCGGCTTCGCTCAGGCTGCGATCGCCCAGGAGAGCGTTTAAATCCGTCAAGGCCTCATCCGAGAGCTTATTGAGGATGGTATGGGTTTTGAGCCAGGTTATTCGGTCTGCACCTATCATCTCTCAACCCCCCTGGAGACCCACACCATAACGGTAATCCGTTTGGCGTTGGGAGGACAAGGGGGACAACCCGTTATGCGACATAAGAATAACCATCCTTTTTGTGAATATGTTTACAGTATTTGTGGCTGATACCTTGGATCAACCCTTGATTGGTGGTGATATTGAAGGACCCTTGAGAGCGGACGGCCACTCGTCCCAGATACTCTCCTACTTTCTTGCCACGGGTGACAATCGCTTTGACGATGTCGCCAGTTTGAAAGCCCTTGACAAATTTATGCCTGGGAACATAACGAGACGGAAAACCGTATCGATCAGTCCGACACATCTGGCGGGTTCCATGTCCCTTTGCAGAGATTAGCAACGGTTTTGATGTGAGGAGTTTGAGTGAGTCAACTCTCCCAACACAAGCGGCATCGAGCCAGTGTGTCTTAGGTCGGCCAAGTCGAGTCCGATTGAATTTGGTTTGACCTCCACGTACTGTAACAACAGGTAAACCTGTTCCCTTCAGTGCATTAAACAATACCCATCGGGTGGAATTGACCGCTGTCGCATCCTTAAGGGGTGATTTGGCTTGCTTGAGGATGCGACTTAGCAAATCTGGCTGACCCGAAAGAAAATCCTTGATATCGTGGGTTCCTTTGCGGATATTGCAGGGTTCACAGGCTAGGCAGAGGTTGGAAATACGATTGGTTCCTCCCTTTGCCTTTGGCTGAATATGTTCCACCTGAAGAGGAATGTCTCTTCCTCCACAATAAGCACATTGGCGGTTCCACTTATAAAGTAGGTACTCCCGCACTTCGTAGCCCTGCAATTCCCCTTGCTGATACTCAACTCCAGAGATTTCGGGAGTCTCCATTTTCTGCAAGTCAAACCGCACCAACTCTTGAGTGATACCGACAATCGGGCTATAGCGGATTAACTTGTTAACCCAGGTTAGGGTCGTATCGACCCGATGTTGCAAGCTGGGAGCCAGCCATCCTTTTGGTTTCTTGCGATTCAGGAAACGAGCGGGGCGATAGCGGGTTTTACGGCTGCGACGACCCCGGCGAATCGCTCGGCGGGACTCTAAACTCGCTTTAATCTGCTGCCCCCGGTGGGACAGTTCTGCTCCCCAAATCACATCCTCCCCTCTTAGGATGGCAAGTCCAGTCGTTTTGGAGCCGGGGTCAATTTTGACCGTTAGAGGGGTGGGTCTTGCATTTTGTCCCTCCTTATTTTGTCCCTCCTTGAGGATGATAGTAAAGGGATATCGACGAAAGACGGCTGCCTTGTTCTGATTCAGCAATAATCTCGCCTTGGCGGGATGGACTGGATCACAAGGGTTTTTATCTGTGTCTATCACAAAAACGTAATTCGACATGGATTCTCCCTTTCGGGGTCATGTTCGCTTCGTCAATGTTATTGGTCGGTACTCTCCAAAGAACACTGGTTTAACCCGTTACACCTGTTTAATCCTTTGGTTCTAGGGCCTGGAACTAGCGACGCATCCCAGGGTAGGAACTTTAACACTTACCAATAACGTAGTCTGCAAAGGACTGAGACTGGTCAACTGGGGCTATTTTTCAAGCCCACACGATAACGGGACTCCGTTTAGTGTTGGGTTGTTGACGCTCTTTCTTGAGATTCGTTATCTCTTTCTGTATGGCAAAGCGACCCAGACCCTTCCCTGTGGCTTTGTAGGTTTCGTTAGTCAGATTGAGAGCGTAGTTCCACGCAAATCTACAGTAACCCAAACTTTGAGCCAGGTGTTGCCTTTGCTTGCTGGTTGGATAAATTCTGCACTTGGTGGCTCTGAGCATTACCGTGAAAACAATTTGCGATAAGATTATCGCATGACAATCCGTGGGATTGTCAATTTTCAGGGGATCGACCCCTTCAATTGACTTGAGGGGTCCATGTCGGCCGACGCTCAATCGAAGATTAGAGTGCGGGACTTATCGCCCCTCAAACTCCCGAGAAGTTAACTACAGCGGTTGAGGGGAAGTTCCAAGGAAATCACCGTCCCTTGCTGATCCTGCGACTCACACAGCAGGCTTCCCCGATGCTTCTCAACAATAATTTGATAGGTCGTCGATAGTCCCAATCCCGTACCTTTCCCCACCGGTTTGGTGGTAAAGAAGGGGTCAAAGATGCGCGATCGCACCGACTCAGGCATCCCCGGACCATTATCGATGAAGCTAATCCGCACGAGATCGTCGAGTCGTTGGGTTTGGACCGTCAAGCGAGGCTGATACTCTAACCCACACTGCAAGTCTTCCTGTTCCCGCAATGCATCGATGGCGTTACTGATGACATTGGCGAAGGCTTGATTCACCTGGCCCGGAAAACAGGCCACCTTCGCTAAATCAGCGTCAAACTCACGAATGACCTCAATCTCGCGATGCCGTTCATCCCCTTTTAGGCGGTGTTCCAACACGCGCAAGGTGCTGTTGAGAGCGTGGTGAAGATCAACTTCCTTATATTTAGCTTCATTGAGTCCCGAGAAATGGCGCAATGACTGGACAATCGCTTGAATCCGCTCAGTTCCCTGATTCATCGACGCCAAGAGTTTGGGCATATCGGTGACCATGAAATCTAGGTCAATCTCCTCGATTTCCGCTTCAATTTCTGGATTGGGATGCGGATAATGCTTTTGATAACAACGAATTAGGCGTAATAAGTCTTGCACATAATGGCTGGCATGTTCGAGGTTGCCATGAATAAACCCTACAGGGTTATTGATCTCATGAGCCACCCCAGCCACCAACTGTCCTAACCCAGACATTTTTTCCGTATGAATCAGTTGAGCCTGAGTGTTCTGCAACTCCCGCAACGTCTGTTCAAGTTGGCTGGCTTGTTGTGTCAGCCGTTGTTCAGACTGACGTAGTGCTTCCTCGGTTTGGCGACGCATCTGGACTTCTTCTCGCAGACGGCTGTTGGCCGCTTGTAACTCTGCTGTGCGTTCAGTGACGCGCTTTTCGAGGTTGTCATAGGCTTGTTGTAGGGCTTCTTCTTCCCGTTTGCGATCGGTGACATCTCGGGTAATGGTGGCATAGCCGAGGAGTTGCCCTTGTTCATCCCGCAGAGCCGATATCGTCACATTGGCCCAGAAACTGGAGCCATCTTTACGCATCCGCCAATTTTCGAACTCGACCCGGCCCGATGTAGCGGCGATGGTTAGTACCTTCTCGGGGAGATGCCGTTGGCGACTGTCGGAGGTAAAAAAGATGCTGCTCGATTGGCCGATAATCTCATGAGCTTCCCAGCCGTTGATCCGTTCTGCTCCTGAATTCCAGCTAATGACCCGTCCATGGCGGTCTAGCATGTAGATGGCGTGATCTTTGACCCCATCGACTAGAAGGCGGAAGTGTTCTTCAGGGCTATTAAACTTTTGCAGCGATAGGTTGGGGCTAATGCTACAACCCGGACGTTCCCCTAAATCCGAGACTTGGGTGTAGATGAGATTGTTCTGAGCATCATAATTGGCTTGCCAAGAGAGCCAGCGATATTTGCCATTACGACAACGCAGACGGTTCTTAAAGATAACCTTCTCTTTGCCGACAATGACTAAGTTATTGATATGGGACAGAGTTTTCTGAAGATCGTCACGATGAATCCAATCAATCCAAGGCCGGGACTTTAACTCTTGGTTACTGTGCCCGAGGACCGATTCCCAGGCGGGAGAAAGATGTTTGAAATGACTGTCAGAGCCAATCACTCCCAATAGATCGGGGGATAACTCAAAAAATTTATTGAGATTGATCCGGGGGGAGGAGAGTTGGGGTGACATAGACAACGGTGATGATGGAGTTTTAAGCCGATGGTCGGATCTCCCCTGGTACTCGATCCCCGCAACGTTGATAAACTCATCTATTTGTAAAGATATTATAAGTTTAACTATTTTTTTATTACGCTCCATCTTAACTCAAGTTGCCATTTTTGGTGACAGGTTGCCCAGGTTCAGAGGCTATCAATCTATCTGATAAGATTCTTAAGTTAATGTGAATTTTGTCGCGATCCCGTGAGAGTTATGCGTTCCAGGGATCATCGCTCTTGAGAGGGGGGTTCTGTTGAAGTTGTGGTTGCAGGTGTTCAATAAACTGGCGTGCGGTTCGTCCTGAGCGTCCATTATGACGAGTGGCCCATTGTAGAGCTTGGGCATCTAACTCTTCGAGGGGCAGCGTCAGCCGTCGTTGTCCGGCTAGATGACGGACAATTTCTAAATAGCGAGCCTGATCAGCGGCGTCAAAGGTGAGCGTTAAGCCAAAGCGATCGCTGAAGGAGAGTTTTTCTTCAACGGTATCCCAGGACTGAATTTCCGTGGCGGCACTCGGGCGAGGGCGATCGCCAAAAAATTCACGAATCAGATGACGACGATTAGACGTGGCGTAGACGACAACATTTTGCGCCCGAGCGGTGACACTCCCTTCTAAGACCACCTTTAAGGCCTTAAAGGCCTCATCATCGTCCTCAAAGGATAAATCATCGACAAAGAGAATAAACTTTTGGGGTAACTCTCGTAACTGTTCAACGATGTGCGGCAAATCATGAAGTTGAGATTTGAGGAGTTCAAGTAAACGTAGGCCGCGATCGCCAAACTCATTGACCAAAGCTTTCACCAGAGACGATTTCCCGGTTCCCCGACTTCCATACAGCAAGACATGCAGCGCCAGATGACCGTCGAGTAGCATCTGGGTATTCTCGACGAGCGTGGCTTTCTGAGACTCATAGCCCGCCAAATCCTCTAACCGTACCGGATCCGGCACCGCCACACCCTGTAAGCACGAGGGACGCCAACGCAAGACATGATATTGAGCCAGAATTCCCGCACCATGATGTTGATGAAACGCCGCTAACTGGGGCAGGGCCTCCGTCCAGGTCTCCCCGAGTTGCACAGGATGTTCGCCGATGCGATCTCGAATCGCCACCAAAGAACTCTCAGATTTGGTCACCTGACGCACCCATTGACTCAGGGTGGGGCCGCCACAGGTGGCCAAATGTTGCAACGCCGCCAAGTCATCCCGAGCCGCCTGAACGAGCGTGGCATCGAGGTCACTGAAGGGATAGGATTGAGCCTGACGAGTAAAGGGATTGTCATCGTAGAGCAAGCGTTGAATCAGATAATCTTGCCAACTCTGGCCCCGAGCCACCAAAGCCCGAAACCAACGAGCATAGGCATAGACACAGGCACTGGGTTTATCGTGACGATAGAGGGTTTCGAGTAGCTGGACAAAGGCTTCCCCCGCTTCACCCATCAAAACCTCTTGATAGAGCAGCAGTGAGGCCGCTTGATGTTGTAAAAAGCGAACTGAATTAGGATTCATCAAAAACTCCTTGTGGAACCCCCCACCTTGCACCGCAGGTGGAGGAGGAAACAAGCGTCAGCCAGCGGGGTTCAATACCCCACTGACGGACAATCTCTGCGGGCAACTAACTAAAATGCCCGTGGCGCGATAGAGTAACTGAACTTTGGCAGCACTAAACTGGCCAATGCGCTTCCAGGTCAACCCAGACACCGAAACTTGCCGAGCGGTATCGCCACTGACATAGCCGACCGAGATGCGACCGGCCATTTCAGCCCGCACCAGATCCCCTTTTCGGAATCCATGCCGAGTCACAGTTCCACCATACTTACGACGGACTCCATTTTTCCTCGGAACCATCAGGTGCAGTTGCCGACGGCTGATGGGTGGGCGTTTAATCACCACAAATGGGGCAGATGTGAGCTTGACCTGTCCAAATACAAGACAACCGTGACTGCGTTTTCGGTAGAAAGGGCGATACTCAACGAAGTATCCACAAGCTAAGGCAATGCCATCGACGGCATGGGTTTGGGGAATTTGTAACCCTTGATCCTGAGATTTCGTTAATCCCAAAACCGAGCGAAGTTGAGCGGTGCCATTGCCATCCGGTTGCCACCCGTAGCGAGTATAAACCGGAGCAATCTGCTCCATTTTCTCAAGGGCGTAGGCTTGCCCTATCATCACAGGTGAGAAACCCTTACCGGATTTTGCCCCTTTTCGACCTGAGGTCAAGTCCACGTCGGCGCAGACTTTCTCGTAGCCAATAGCCGCAATGGTGAACAGTCGAGATAACTCCTGAACCACCCGAAACTCGAGGTCTCGGTTAGCTCGGATACTGGGGGCAAGGTTCTGCTGTCTCCGGTTGTTAAATCGTTTTTGGCGATGATTCCGCAGATGGAAAGGTAACTCTCGGTTAATCCGCCGACGGCGGCGAGAACGCCGTAGCCTTCTACGATTATCCATCCGCTCCCGCACCTTGGGGTAGGGGAGTTCGAGGTGGGACTGGAATAAGGTCGCCTTAGACGATTGAACGGCAATCCCTGAATAGAGTTTGCCGGGATCGACAGCGACCACGATGGGTTGGGTGTTACGACCCGATGGTTCCGCGTTCAGGCGCACGGCCTTAATGCGGAGATTGGTTTTGACCCATGTCGCTCGGCCCTGCTTGACCCAGCGCCTCGCGCGATGGCGCTTAGTGGGCATGGCGGGAGTCCCATCCGGATTTTGAACGGGGATACGTTGCATGGAAGATAATTCCCAAACTACAGGTCTCTTCAGCCAGTGAGTACGGTGTGTCTGGGTTGACCCCACTCCCTGAGATTCTAGGGCCTTACAGATAATCAGGTGCGCGAGAAGCAACCGGAAGTGTTGCCGTATGCACCTTAATGTCCGATTCGCAGCTACGACCGGGTTATCTCCGGTCACTCCCCCACCTCGGCAGATGCCAGGTGGGGGTCATTGAATTTTCAGTCTACAGGAGCGCTGCCACGGAGAAAAGTTCATAAAAGTCAGAGCCAATGACGGGTTAAACTTCCCAAGATTGACCCGAGGGCTTTACCATAGAGGTTAACTTGAATCGGGTGAGAAGTTTAACCCTTAAAGTTCAACCTCCATCGAGTCGTCTAAGGGAGATAGACTCCATCAGGCGAGGCTCGGGACATTGGCTGTTTGTCAACTTATGATTCCTCGGCAACTGACGCTTCACAACTTTTTTAGCTACCACTCGGCCAGTTTAGATTTTAGTGGATTGCATACCGCTTGTATTTGCGGGGAAAATGGGGCCGGAAAGTCCTCACTGTTAGAGGCGATTTCTTGGGTGGTTTGGGGCAAGTCACGAGCTGGCTCAGAAGATGACATTATCCGCATCGGGGAAACTGAGGCTTGGGTGGATTTTGTCTTTCAATGTCAAGAGCAGATTTTTCGGATTAAGCGATCGCACCGTCGGGGGCAGTCGAGTTCCTTGGAGTTTCAGATTCAGACGGCGCAAGGGTTTCGCTCTATCACCGGCAAGGGACTGCGAGCCACTCAGCAACAGATTATTGAGCAGCTTAAACTCGATTATGATACCTTTCTCAGTTCTGCCTATCTGCGTCAGGGTCGGGCTGATGAGTTTATGGTCAAAAAGCCGGCTCAGCGTAAACAAGTGTTGGTGGACTTGCTGAAGTTAGATCATTATGATCGACTCGCGGAGCAAGCTAAAGACATTGCTAATCAGGCCAAGGCCGAAAGTAAACTGTTACAAGAGACGGTTGAGCGTTTGGAGGAGACCTTGGCCTCGTCTGAGGAGTTGGGGGCGCAACTCGAGGCGACAGAGGCTGAAGTTGAACGACTCCAGGGGCAACAACAGGAGACAACGCAACGGTTGCACGATCGCCAACAACAGCAGGCGGAGCGACAGCGTTGGCAGCAACAGTTAGACTGGGCCGCCACGAGCGGCGATCGCCTGCAACGGGATTATGAGCGCGAACAGCAGGAGCAGCAGCAACTCAGGGAGCAGCGATCGCAGCTCAAGGCGGTGTTAGAGCGGGCCAGGGAAATTGAGCAAGGCTATAAGGAGTATCAAGCTCTACAGGCCCAAGAGCGAGCCGCCACAGAAACCTTTAGTCACTATCAAGATGCCAGCCAACGAGAGACGCAACTACGTCAAGACCTTGATCGCTTCAAACTCAAGGCTCAACAGCAACAGCATCAGACTTTGGCGCAACTTCAGGCCTGCGATCGCCAATTGGCCCAGTTACAGCAAAGTTTAGAACGAGAAGCCGAGATTCAAGCTGGGTTAGCGCAACTGGCCCAAGCCAAAGGCGAGTTACGGGAATTAGAGCATTGTCACAGTGAAGCGGCGCCGTTACGACAACGCCAGCAACGGTTAGAAGCCGAACGCGATCGCGCCCGAGCGCAACTCGAAGCCCGACTCGAGCAGCAACAGCACCGACAACGGCAACTCGAACAGCGTCAGGAGCAACGGCCCGAACTCGAACAGGCTCTAACTCAGGTGAGCGAGCAAATCGCGGCCCTAGACAAATTACGGGTGTATCACAAGCGAGTGAAGGAGAAAGGCCTCGAACGTCGCAGTTTCCTGGATGGCCTTCATGCTAGTCAACAGGAGTATCAGCGACGCTTAGAGGAGATGGAGCAGAAACGCTCGTTGTTGCAGGTTCCTGATGCGGCTTGCCCGCTGTGCGATCGCCCCCTTGACGAGCATCATTGGCAGTTAGTTGCCGACAAACATGAGGATCAACATCAGGAACTGCGCCATCAACGCTGGTTGATTCAGGAGCAGATCGCCATTTCTGAACGAGAAATTCAGGTTCTGCGCCAGGAATATCGCCAACTCGAACAACAACTGGCCGATTATGATCGGCTACGGGAAGAACGGGGACAACGACAGGCGCAACTGGCGGCCACCCAGGAGGAGTGGGAGTTGTTGCAGGAGGTGCGAGCCGATTGTCAGGAACGGGCACGGGCGATCGCGGAGGGGGATTATGCTCATGGAATCGCCGAAGAGTTGGCCAGTGTTGCACAGCAGTTGGCCAAGCTTAATTATGATGAGCGAGAGTTAGCCCTGGCTCGGGGAGCTGTCGAACGCTATCGTTGGGCGGATTTACAGAATGCTCAACTCGAGCAGGCCCGGCGACAGTTTCAGGTGTTACAGGAGCAACGGCCCGAGTTGCAGGGAGCGGTAGAGGCGGCAGAGCAGGCTCTACAAGAGTTAGAGAGTGAGTCAGAGACGGCCCGAGAGCTGCGAGATGTGCAGCATTATCTACAGCATCTTGACTATGATGTTCAGGCTCATCGTCGCTTACGGCAACAGCTTGATGAGGCTGAGGGATGGCGATCGCAGTGGCAAGATCTCCAGCAAGCTCAGCAGAGGCTTCCTGAGGTGGAGAGTCGCTTAGAGGCGGTGAGCGATCGCCTAGAGCAACGGGGCCGAGAGTTACAGCAATGGCGAGAGCAGATTGAGGCCGCTCAGGCGGCATTGCTCGACTGTCCCGATTGTACCGAGGAGATTACCCAGATTCAGGCCCAGTTGCAACAGCGGCGATCGCACTTAAATCAGCAGTTAGCGACGTTGGGGCGATTGCAACAACAACAGCACCATCGTCAGATGCAACAGGCTCAGTTAGGGCAACAGCGGCAGCAGTTGGCTAGCCGCCAACGACAGCATCGGGTGTATCAGGAGTTAACTCAGGCCTTTGGCAAGAATGGCATTCAGGCTCTCACGATTGAGACGGTGTTGCCTCAGCTAGAAGCCGAAGCCAATCAGTTTTTGGCGCGGCTGAGTGCCAATCAGCTCCATGTGCAGTTTGTGACGCAACGGGCCTCGAAAGGCAGTAAGAAAACTCGCAAGCTCATTGATACCCTCGAGATTTACATTGCGGATGCGCGGGGAACTCGGGCTTATGAAACCTATTCTGGAGGTGAGGCCTTTCGCATTAACTTTGCGATTCGTTTGGCCCTGGCGAAACTGTTGGCTCAGCGATCGGGGGCGGCGTTGCAATTGTTGGTGATTGATGAGGGGTTTGGTACTCAAGATGATCGCGGCTGTGAACGGCTCGTCTCGGCCATTGAGGCGATCGCCCCGGATTTTGCTTGTATCCTGGCGGTGACTCATATTCCCCATCTCAAGGAGGCGTTTCAAACCCATGTGGAGGTGGTGAAAACCGATTCCGGGTCTCAGGTTTGCGTCTCCCATTAGACGAGAGTGCGATTCGAGGCAACTGACCCCGATTCCCATGAATTCATTACCATCTCTGCGGATTTTTAGCAAAAATTTCTAAAAAGTTGCCCTTTGGGTACACCATGAGGGAAGGGTCAGTGGTATCATAGGTTTGAATTCTTATCGCGAAAGGGCAGCAAGATTATGAGTCAAGCACCTGTGTCTCCGGTGGTGCTGGTGATTCTAGATGGCTGGGGATATCGAGAAGAAAACACCAATAACTCCATTGCCGCAGCCGATACGCCCGTAATGGACAGCCTGTGGAACGCCTACCCTCGTACCACGATCCGCACATCGGGGAAAGATGTGGGGCTGCCCATCGGACAAATGGGAAATTCTGAGGTGGGACATTTGAACCTGGGATCGGGACGGGTGGTTCCTCAGGAACTGGTGCGAATTTCCGATGCGATCGAAGATGGTTCGATCCGGGAGAACCCCGCCATCCAAAAGGTTTGCCACGCGACCCGAGAGTCAGGGGGCAAGCTTCACCTGATTGGTTTATGTTCTGACGGTGGGGTTCACTCCCATATTGACCATTTGCTGGGATTAATCAGTCTCGCTAAAGCTGAAAATATCGACGAGGTTTGCATCCATGCGATTACCGATGGTCGGGATACGAATCCCCACTCGGGAAGCGCCTTTATCCGCAAAATCCAAGCACATCTCGATGAGGTTGGGGTCGGAGAGATTGTCACCGTCAGTGGTCGCTATTACGCCATGGACCGAGATCACCGCTGGGATCGGGTGGAGAAAGCCTATCGGGTGATGACGGACAATAGTACCCAGGTGGATCAGTCGGTGGGAGAGGTCATCGAAGCGGCTTATGCTGATGAGGTGACGGATGAGTTTATTCAGCCGACTCGTGTGGCCGATGGGGCGATCGAAGCCAACGATAGTGTGATTTTCTATAACTTCCGACCCGATCGCGCTCGGGAGTTGACTCAGGCCCTGGTGGATGAAAACTTTGAGGCCTTTGAGCGTGAGTATGTGCCGCTGAATTTCCTCACGTTTACTCAGTATGATCCCAGTTTCCCGGTTTGGGTGGCCTTTGAGCCGCAAAACTTGACCAATATTCTCGGGGAAGTGATTGCGGATCATGGTTTAAAACAGTTCCGCACCGCAGAAACGGAAAAATATGCTCATGTGACCTATTTCTTCAATGGCGGTCGGGAAACGCCCTTTGAGGGGGAAGATCGCCATTTGATTAACTCGCCGATGGTGGCCACTTATGATCGCGCTCCGGCGATGTCGGCCCAAGAGGTGACCGATGTGGCCGTCGAGGCGATCGCGCAACGGGTCTATTCTCTGGTCGTGATTAACTACGCCAACCCAGATATGGTGGGCCATACGGGGATGATGGATGCTTCTGTCGAGGCGATTACTGCGGTGGATCGCTGTTTGGGCCGTTTATTGGATAGTATTGGCAAGGTGGGAGGAACGGCCCTGATTACCGCCGATCACGGTAACGCCGAATATATGAAAGATGAAAAGGGCAACCCTTGGACGGCTCACACCACAAATCCAGTTCCTTTCATTTTCATTGAAGGAGAAGGGGTGAAGGTTCCGGGCTATGGTGGCGAGGTGGTTTTACGAGATGATGGTCGTTTGGCGGACATTGCTCCGACGATTCTCCAGATTCTCGGGCTACCGCAACCTCCGGAAATGACGGGACGTTCGATGCTGGTTCCGGCCAGTTATGATGTTCATCCGAATCGAACCCCGATCGCGGTTCGAGTCTAGTCTGCCTCTGGTTTTCCTTGATGTTTGTGACCTTTTTTGTGATCTTTGTTGTAACCTTATGACGACTGAAACGATTGTTCAATTGATTTGGGTGATTTCGGCGGTGAGCCTGGTTGTGGTGGTCCTCCTCCACTCTCCCAAGGGCGATGGAATTGGCGGAATTGGCGGCCAAGCTCAACTGTTTACCAGTGCCAAGAGTGCTGAGACGACCCTCAATCGCATCACCTGGACTCTGACCATTTTGTTTATGGGCTGTACGGTGGTCTTAAGTGCGGGCTGGGTGTAGATGGATTCGACGATGGCGCTGGATTCGACAAGGGTGGATGGCTGCGGCGATCGCCCTTGTTTTGGCGATCGCCCTAGCGGCACCTCTGACGGCCAGGGAGGATACCGACGTCGATCCGATTCGCCTCGATGATGTTCCCTATCAACCTCATCCTCTGCCGGAGTCTTTGCGGGCGAGCTTTGCTGAGGAGCATTATGGAGACCAGTTGCAGGAGACGGCGGTGGGAGCCTTAGTTTGGTCACACTTTCCCGTTACCGTCTATTTCGATGGGAATGCTCCTGAGACTTGGCAGAGCCAGATGATGTCTGTGGTTGAGCAATGGGGGGAATATCTGCCCCTGCAACAGATTGAAGAGTCCGAAAGGGCGAATATTGTGATTTGGCAGCGTCGTCCGCCCCCGCGACGGGTTGGGGACGATTTTCGTGCGGCGGCGGCCCGCGTCAGCTATGAACTCTATTGGCGGGAGCAGCGACTCGGCCATCGCTTTGAGATTCTCCTGAGTCCCACTCAGGGAACTGAGGCGGCTCAGGCGGCTCTGCGTCATGAGTTGGGTCATGCTCTGGGGATTTGGGGCCATAGCGATCGCCCTACGGATGTGATGTATTATTCCCAGGTTCGTCGTCCCCCGATGATTTCAGCCCGAGATCTGGCGACGTTGCGGTATGTCTATGAACAGCCGACGCGCCTGGGTTGGCCAATCCGGCCCGACTCAGCGGGATGGCCGACGGAAGACTCGTTTGAGACGGTGAGCAAAGACACGTAGGCTTTGTTTGAGGGTGGGAAGTCGTTGGATATACGTTAGGGTGCGGATGAGATGGCCTAATCTTCCGTTCATGGTGATGCCGAAGCTGCGAACGACGCTGTTGTGGATGCCGAGGGTGAGCATTTCCCCTATATGTTTATATTGAAAGGGTTTAAGAGGACTTTGGAAGATGTAGGATTTGATGTTTTGGGCGACGTGGGGTGCTTGTTGATAGGCGACTTGGGCGGTGTTGGGAAAGGGGGTGGCGGCTACATCTCCGAGGACGAAAACTTCGGGGTAGCGGGTTAGTTGTAATTCGGGGGTGACCTGAAGTTGGCCGCGATCGCCGCCAGGGAGGGTATAAATCAGAGGATTGGCTTGGGTTCCGGCGGTCCAGATCACCAGATGGCTTGTTTCTTTGAAGGATTGGTCTTGTTGCTTGAGGTGAAGCTGAAAGTCGCCCTGACGTTGAATCCCCTCGACGCTGGTGTTTAGGCTGAGGCGGATCTGACGTTGGTGAATGGCTCGCTCGGCGACGTGGCGGGTTTGGGGGGTAAATTGTGGTAGCAGGTGTGTGCCACGGTGGATGAGATGGATTTGATGGCGATCGCCCAGGAGATCTGACAGTTTACAGGCCAATTCGACACCGCTCGCTCCAGCACCGACGATACTAATGTCTAGGGAGGGGTGATGCTGTAATCGTTCGAGTTCTGCGTCAAGTTTCTCCACGTCGGCTAGGCTGCGGAAGGTTAAAACGTCGGGGTGAGGCGGGATAATGCTCTCAACTCCGAGGGCGATGACAAGATAGGTGTAGTTTAGGGGTCCGCGATCGCGTAGTTGGACTTGGCGAGCATTCAAGTCAATGGCTTGGACGCGATCGCAGTAAAAGGTAATCCGCCAATTTCGCAGCAGCCGCAGGTAGGGTGGGGCGATTTCCCAGGGATCGAGTTCTCCGCTAAGGAGTTCGTAGAGGAGGGGATTAAACCCGAAGCGATCGCGTTGGTCGATTAAGACGATTTCCCATTGCTGCAAGATTGAGATTTTGGCTAAGGCTAAGGCACTATAAACTCCTCCAAAACCACCGCCCACAATACAGATGCGTGGGTTGAGGGGGGAGTTAGGGGGACCGTTCATTATTTTTTTGGGAGACCTAAAAAAAAATTGCGCAGCCTAGATGTTTGGCTTTGCGCGGCCCGCACCGGGGCCGCGAAGCCTTGCTCCTAACCGTCGGAAAATTTGGTGCTACCCGAGGCGGGCTAAGACTTTATTTGTATTTCTGATTTCATTTTAACCCGTCTCTTGAGAGACTGTCAAGAGTTTTTGGAAGAAATTTTGAACATTTCTAGGAGGAAGATTAGTCGAGCAAGTCTCCGCTTTCAGAGAGATCGTGAAGTCGGCGATAGAGTCCACCTTGGGAGAGTAGATCGTCGTGGGAGCCAATTTCGGCGATCGCGCCATTATCGAGGACAACAATCATATCAGCATCGCGAATCGTGCTGAGGCGGTGAGCGATAATCAGAGTGGTGCGCGTGCCAAAAATCGAGTGCATGGCTTGCTGAATCGAGCGTTCTGACTCGTAATCTAAGCTAGATGTCGCTTCATCGAAAACGAGAATATCTGGTTCGACGATTAAGGCGCGGGCAATGCCAATCCGTTGGCGCTGTCCTCCGGAGAGTCGGACACCGCGCTCGCCGACGACGGTAGCATAGCCTCGGGGAAGTTCTGGGATAAACTCATCCACACGGGCGATCGCACAAGCCGATTTAACCTGTTCCCAAGTTGCCTCAGGATTCCCATATTTGAGGTTATCTAAAAGAGTGCCATTGAAGATATCCACATCTTGATGAACAATCGCCAAGCGGCGGCGATACTGTCCCACATCTAGGGATTGAATATCTTGGTCATCGAGATAAATTTGCCCCGAATCCGGTTGAAAGTAGCGAAAGAGAAGCTTAACCAGCGTCGATTTCCCAGAACCCGAGCGCCCGACTAATGCCACTGTTTGCCGGGGTTGAATGGCAAAATCAATTCCTTTCAAAATTGGCATTTCCCGGTTGTAACCAAAGACCACGTGTTTAAACTGAATCGCCCCTTTGAAGTGATAGGAATTCTCCCGAGCATGATCCAACTCTAAACGGGCCGCATCTTGTCCCGAGGGTGCATTCAGTAACTCATGAAAGCGCAACATGGAACTATAACGGCGGGCAAACACTTCAGCAATTAGACTGAGGGGGCGCAGTTCTGCGTAGGCGTAACTGGAGATTGTGAAGGTAGTGATAAAATGCCCTAGAGAAATCTGTCCGTTGACCGTGGCCCAGAGTGTCATGACGAGAATGCCAAATAGGGAGAGTTGAATGACGGTACGCCGCCAGGTGTCGAGGAGGACATATTGACGGTGAATGCGGTGAATGGTGAAATAATGGGCGCGATCGATTCGTTGTTGTTGGCGCTTATATTCTCGTCCTTCGTTGGCAAAGGATTTCACCGTTTTGATATTGGTGATAATTTCCGAAGTGCGGCTATCGATATTTTCTAGGTAGCGATCAAGGGCATTTTCTTTCTGGACAATTGCTCTTAAATGGCGTAAACTAAAGCCAAGAATACCAATAAAAGAAAGCCCAAAGACAAGCGCCACCCAGGGTTCAATCAGGGCAATAATGATAAAAACCCCCAAAACACGGATGAGTTTCGGGAGAAACTGCCCGGCAATTTCTGGGTATGTCCACGTGTAGTTCGTAATACCTTTGGCGACTCGTCCGGCAATGCGTCCAGGGTTGTTTTCGTCGTAAAAGTTGAGGGGTAACTCAAGCACTTTCGCCACAACAGATTTGGATTTATCTTGACGTGCTTTGAGGGCAATAAACCAGTGAAACCAACCACTAAACCAGGGTTGTAAGGGGGCGCGTAATACAGAAATAACAAAAATAATGCCAACAAATACCCCCAATTCCAAGTTGCGAGTGGGGGTTAAGTTGAGGATATTGGCGGTGGTATTAACGAGGAATTGGGAAAATTGATCGAGGGTTTGTCCCGAGAGAACATTGAGGATTTGTCCAACGGCATAGGGAACGGCTAAATCGAGAATTTCAAAGCCCCCAGTCAGGAGGATGCTGAGAATTGCCGAACGACGATAGGCGCGGAAATATCCGACAACATCTCGAAAAGAAGACATATTGAGGGTAGAGGTTAGAGTAAACTTGAATCGAGACTTTCGGATTCGCCGTCCCTTTCGGGGAGGTGTAAGCCGCATTCTTGCTTAAGTCCGTGAAAGCGGGTGTCGCGTTCATGGTCATCATCGGCGGTGACGGGACGACTCGAATGCCAATCACCGACGGTGGTGTAACCGAGGTCAAAATAGGGATGGTAGGGCAAATCGTGGGCCGTGAGATACTCATAGACATCTTTCGATGACCAATCGAGAATCGGGAAGACTTTATAATAGTCCCCTTGTTGTTCCACGGGACGCAGGTTACTGCGATGCTGGGTTTGGTTGGCCCGCAACCCGGCTAACCAAGCGGTGGCCCCGAGTTCTCGTAAGGCCCGCTGCATGGGTTCAACTTTGCGGATAGCATCGTAGCGATTGAGGGCCGCCACGTCTTCTTGTTCCCAGAGTTTGCCATAGAGGGCTTCCATGCGGGCGGGACTCATGGGAGATTGATAGATCTGTAGATTGAGATTCAGCCGTTGGCGTAGGCTTTCGGCGAAAAGATAGGTTTCTCGGGGAAGATAGCCGGTGTCAACCCAAATCACAGGGATATCGGGTTTGATTTCAGTGACAAGGTGCAACATCACCGCCGCTTGAATCCCAAAACTGCTACTCATGACGAGGCCATCACCGAAGGTTTCGACTGCCCAGGCCACAATTTCACTGGCGTTGGCGTTGGCTAGATGCTGGTTGGCGCGTTCAAGATCAAGAGCGGTTTTATCGGGGCTGATGACGGTCATACAGGATGCGTGTAAAGACGGCTAGGTTGGTTAAAAATGCGTTCGGTTGAGGAGAAGCTAGAGTAAGCCAGGTTAATTTTACAGCAGTTTTTCCAAATTTTTGAGGGCAAGTGGGGAAATGCGATCGCTTGGTGAGGAGGTAAGAGGCAAGAGGTAAGAGGTAAGAGGTAAGCTAGCAAGAGGGTAGGGTTAGCTGTATTGCAAAACTAACGTTGCATCCATGGCACTGGTGAGGTGTAGGCCGGCCATCATGCCGCCGGAGAGGGCGTATTTGCCGTTGTCGAGACGACTGAGGGTTTCAAAGCCACTGCGGCGTTGTTTGTCGTTGAGAGTCCAGTAGCGTTGGACAATGGCGGCGGGGGTAATCCAACCTTCTCCCTCGACGCGCCCTAATTCGCTATGTTGCAGAACAAATGTATATTGACGTTCCCCACCATCGAGGCGGCCCCGATATTGACAGGTGATTTCTTGCCGTTCTCGGTTTGGGAAGGTGAGTTTGGTGACCATGCTATACCAGTTATCTTGTCCCCAAGCCACGATCGTACGACCCGTCACGGTAATGGGCGGGTTTGAGCGTTCGAGCCAGTTGCCTTCTAGGCGCCACCGACCTTGTTCGAGTAAAAACGAGTGAGCTACCACAATTTACAACAAAGGATTGCCATCAGATGAGAGGGTTCAGAGAATTCCTCGCTAGGAGAATCTTAGCAGTTGGGATAGGGGGGAAGAAGGGAAGATAAGGCAAGGGGCAAGAGGCAAGGGGCAAGAGGCAAGGGGCAAGGGGCAAGGGGCAATAGGCAGGGGCCAAAAGGCAATAGGCAATAGGCAATAGGCAAGAGGGAAGAAGGGAAGAGGGAAGGGGTGAGGGTTGGGGTTAGGGGTGGTGGATGTCGCCGAGGGGGACGGGTTGGTTGGCCCCGGTGACGCTGGGGAGGTTGCCGGGATAGCCTTGGATGCGCCAATAGGCGAGGATGGCGAAGGCGATCGCCTCTTTGAAATCGGCGTTGAGTCCCCAGTCGTCACTACTGGCTAGGGAAATGCCGGGAAGATGGGTTTGCAGACGAGATCGTAGATAGTGATTGCGACTGCCGCCACCGCAGAGGATTATATCTTGGGGAGGTTGGGGGAGGAAGCGTTGGTAACTGTCGGCGATCGCGGCGGCGGTGAAGTCGGTGAGGCTGGCCAGCCAGTCGGCATCGCTCAGATGTGGGGCCAGATGGGCGGCCTGTTGACGACAGTGCTGCAAAAACGCGGGGCCAAAGTCTTCTCGGCCGGTGGATTTGGGGGGCGGTTGTTGGAAAAAGGGATGACGTAGCCACTGTTGCACTAAGTCTGAGTTGGGGGTTCCTGAGGCGGCCCAGTCGCCGTTATGGTCGTACTGTTGCGCCCCGTTGGTCAGTTGAGCGATCGCTAAGTCGATAAGGATATTGGCGGGGCCGGTATCCCAGCCGAGGACGCCCTGAAAGCTGTCGCCACAGCCGGCGGGGAGATAGGTGACGTTGCCAATTCCGCCGAGGTTCTGTACGCAGCGATCGCGTTGAGGATGGGCAAATAGACAGACATCGATGGGGGGAACGAGGGGCGCTCCTTGCCCTCGGGCGGCGATATCAGCGGCGCGAAAGTTGCTGATGGTGGGGAGTCGGGTTTGCTGGGCAATGACGGCACCACGCCCGAGTTGGAGGCTGTAGCCGAGATGTTCTGGACTGGGGGGTGGGGCGTGGAAAACGGTTTGTCCGTGGGACCCAATCAGCTGCGCGGGGGGTTGGTTGCGTTGGATGAGTTGGGCGGCGGTGGCGAAGGCGGTGGCGATCGCGTCGTCGAGTTGGGCCAGTTCGCTCAGGGGTAGGGGGTCGTTGCTGGCGGCGGCGAGAACTTGCGATCGCAGCTGAGGGGGGGCGATTTGCTCATAGGGGAAGGTTTGGGCGGCCAGGAGGGTGATTTTGAGGGGCGATCGTCCGCCGCTGAGTTCAACGAGAGCCGCATCGATGCCATCAATCGATGTGCCACTCATCAGGCCAATCACTCGAACGGGAGTCTCGGGGTCAGGTATGATCAAATCCGGACTGTGCTGCGGCATAGTTAACGATTGACAATTCAGGTTCTAGCCTATCTCCCATGTTCCCCGATTTTTTACCGGCTGCGGTTCACCAACTCAGTGAAGAGACTTCGATTCAACAGGCTCAGGCGATTCAACGATTAGAGGTGCAGGTTCAAGTTCAGGGGGGCGAGTTGCCAATTCCCACAACCTATGTCCATCGAGGAGTCCGTCAAGGAGAGGGAGAGACGCCTATCTTACTGTTGCATGGGTTTGACAGTTCGGTGTTAGAATTTCGCCGCCTACAACCGTTGTTAGCGCAATCTCAGGAAACCTGGGCTGTGGATTTGTTGGGGTTTGGTTTTACGGAACGACTTTCCCAGAGTTCCTTTTCTCCCGAGGCGATCAAAGCTCATTTGTATGGGTTTTGGAAACAGGCGATCGCCCGCCCGGTAATTTTAGCGGGGGCCTCAATGGGCGGGGCGGCTGCCCTTGATTTTGCTCTCACCTATCCCGAAGCGGTTGAACGGCTGGTTCTCCTCGACAGTGCTGGAATTGCCAATGGACCGGTTTTGGGTAAATACTTATTTCCTCCGTTTGATAGCCTGGCGGCCAATTTTCTTCGTCGGCCGGGGGTTCGTAATCAGATTAGTTATTCTGCCTATTTCGATAAGTCATTTAATTCGGCTGATGCTCGGTGTTGTGCGGCGTTGCATCTCGATTGTTCGGGCTGGAAACAGGCACTGATTAAGTTTACGAAAAGTGGGGGATTTCCCTCGTTCGCCTCACAACTTAGTCAATTAAACCTTCCCACCTTAGTCATTTGGGGTGAGGAGGATCGTATTTTAGGAACAAAGGATGCTGAGAGGTTTGGGAAAGGGATTGCCAACAGCCAGTTAGTTTGGGTTCCCAGTTGTGGCCATGTGCCGCATTTGGAATGTCCAGGTCAGACTCGACAGGCGATCGAGGTTTTTTGGGGAAGGGAATAGGGAATAGGGAACAGGGAACAGGGAATAGGGAACAGGGAACAGGGAGAACCCATCCCTAACCCCTCCGGTTTTATTCGTTTGTTGCTAAACGTTCTTTGTCGAGGCGACGTTTGCGGGCGTAGAGTTGAATGGTGGCGGCCATGAGAATCACGGCTCCAAAGATTAGCCAGGGGGCAATAGTGGTGGGAAAATTGTTTTTGAAGACCGCTAACATAACAATGACAAGCAATAGTAATGTTGGGGCTTCATTGAGGGCGCGAAGCTGTTTGCTGGTCCAATTACATTCACCCTTAGCCAATTTTTTCATCAAGGAACCACAATAGAAGTGATAGGCAATCAGTAGGGCAACAAATCCCAACTTAATATGAAGCCAACTTGACTTCATGATTTCAGGGTTTGTGCTGATGATGCCAATCGCCATAACGGCGGTCACAATCATTCCTGGCGTTGTGATAATGTGGTATAACCGCTTTTCCATAATCTGATACTGATTTTTGAGGATGGAACGGGCGGGTTCGGGTTCAGCATCGGCTTCAACGTCATAAATAAACAGACGTACCAAATAAAAGAGTCCAGCGAACCAGACGACGATGCCAATCAGGTGAAATGCTTTGTACCACAAGTAAGCCATGAAATCAATTCGCTCTCGGGCGAACGTTTAAACCACGTTCGTTAGGATACAAAATTTCCTGAAGCTTGGGCTAGGGCTTGTTAAGAAACGCTACAGATGGGGGCGGAGATGGGGGGGGTGTCTGGTGAGATACCTTGGGGGTGGCGATCGCAATCTCGGGATTCGAGAAAAGCGCTACTCTGACTCAAAGATCAGGCCAGTGCCGTCTGAACTCCCCGGAAACTGGGGGGACTCGGTTGAAAAAACGAGGGAGAACCTGCGACTTTGCGTTTAGACACGGTTGAAACTCCCATGGGCAAGTGGACTAGAATAGTATCTTCAGAGCATAACTCAGGGGGCAAGGTCGTCAATCCATTTCGGGGTAATCGCCGAGATGATGAGTGTTTGGCGAAATCGTAGGGTGCATAGCAGCGAACTGAATCTTAGACTCGCCTGCGAACTACCAGCAAATCAGGTATAGCGATGACTTCCTCACCCGTTCAACGACGCAACTTCATGAGAGACGAAGATAAACCGAAGGAACAACTGATTCATGAGTTAGCCCTCCTCCGTGACCGTCTTGCATCCTTAGAAGCGACACAGGAAACAGCCCAACAGGAGCAAGACGAGTCCAGATTAGACGATAATAGCCTGCAATTGCAGCTTGAGGAACGCACCGCCGCTCTCGTAGAAGCCAATGATCAGTTAGTGGCTGAAATTGTCAAGCATACGCGGGCCGAACAGGCGCTGCGTTCGGCGAAAGAACAACTTGAGGCGGTTCTCGATGCGGTTCCGGGGGTGGTGTCTTGGATTAGCCGAGATTTACGCTATTTGGGGGTCAACCGTCAACTGGCCCAGATGTTTGAGGCCGAACCGGAGAACTTTATCGGCAAAGATATTGGCTTTTTGCGGGCCAGCAGTGACTTTCATGATTTCATGAAGTCCTTTTTTGAGAGTGACGCTGATGATGCGGCTTGCGAAGTCTCGACGCGGGTTCATGGGGAACTGCGGGATTTCCTGATTGTGGCCCAGAAATATGATAGCGATCGCGCCGCGTTTACGGTGGGTATTGACATCACTGAACGTCGTCAGGCGGAAAATGACCTACGAGCCGCCAAAGACCAGCTCCAGGCGATTTTAGAGGCCGTTCCGGGCATGGTGTCCTGGATTAGCAGCGACTTACGTTATCTCGGTGTGAACCGTCATCTGGCCAAAACCTACAATCTGCCGCCAGAAGCCTTTGTGAACCAAGGAATTGGCTTTTTGCAAACCAGTGATTTGTTTGAGGGGTTCCTCGAAGATTTTTTTGCCAGTGATGCGACGGAACATTGCCAAGAAATCACCGCCAAAGTCTATGGAGAAACCCATAGTTATATCATTGCAGCGCAAAAATACGATGAAGGTCGGGCGGCCTTCACCGTGGGGATTGATGTCACCGAACGCCACCGAGCCATTCAAGCCCTGAAGGAAGCGGAAGTTAAATATCGCAATTTATTTGAAAATGCTGTTGAGGGGATTTATCAAATCAACCCCAATGGTATTTATATCAATGCCAATCCAGCCTTGGCTCGCATTTATGGCTATGAGTCGGCTCAAAGTTTGATTAACAATCTCAGTTGTGGCGATCGCATCCTCTATGTCAACATTGAACAACGGCAAGAGTTTTTAAACACCCTCCATAATCAAGGTCGGGTTGTTGGCTTTGAACAACAAATTTACCGTCAAGATGGCAGTATTGTTTGGATTTCCGAAAATGCGCGTTTAGTTTGGGATGACAACGGCGACACTCTCCTATATTACGAAGGAACTGTTGAAGATATCACCGAACGGAAACGGGCTGAAGAAGCCTTACAACAAGCCAATGAAGACCTCGAAAGTCGAGTCGAAGAACGCACGGCCGCCCTACGTCAATCCAACGAACGACTAATGTTAGAAATTGGCGAACGTCAGCGTATCGAAGCCGCCCTGCGTAAGTCCGAAGCTGAGTTACGGGCGTTATTTGAAGCGATGACGGATACCATCGCTGTTTTCGATGCCCAAGGCCGTTACGTTAAAATTGTCTCAACCAATTCGGAAATTCTTTATAGTCCAACCGAAGACCGAATTGGTAAGAGTGTTTACGAAGTCTTACCCCCAACTCAAGCCAGTATTTTTATTAGCCATATTCAGCGGGCTTTAAATACCGGGCAAACGGTAAACTTGGAATATAACCTAGAAATTGAAGACCCCGAGGGTGACCAAACTTCAGAGGTTTGGTTTGCCGCTACGGTGTCCCCCTTACCCGATAATTGCGTGATTTGGGTTGCCCGAAATATCACCGAACGTCGCCGTGTCTTAAATGCACTGCAAGAAGCGGAAGAAAAGTATCGCAGTATTTTTGAAAATGCGGCTGAGGGGATTTATCAAACCACACCTAAAGGACAATATCTCAGCGCCAATCCTGCCTTAATCCAAATGTATGGTTATGACTCGTTAGAAGACTTACAGGAAAATGTGCGGGATGTTGCCCGAGATTTATATGTCGATCGCGATCGCCGTCTGCAATTTGTCAGTCGCTTAGAAGAAAATGGGTCAATTTCTGAGTTTGAGTTACAAGTCTATTGTAAAGATGGCAGTAAAATTTGGACATCAGAAAATGCGAGAACAGTCCGGGATTCTCGGGGACGCATCCTGTACTATGAGGGAACCGTTCAAGAAATTACGAAGCGCAAGTTAGCAGAAGAAGCCCTGCGGGCAGAACAGGAAAAATCAGAAAGTTTGCTATTAAATGTTCTGCCGCGCAAAATCGCAGAACAACTCAAAGAAGACCAAACTTCCATCGCTGAACGGTTTGACGAAGCCACCATTATGTTTGCCGATTTGGTGGACTTTACCAGCGTCTCCGCCCAGATGTCGCCGTCGAAATTAGTGGCGATGTTAAATGATATTTTTTCAACCTTTGATCAGTTAGCGTTAGCCTATCGCTTAGAGAAAATCAAGACCATTGGTGACGCCTATATGGTGGCCGGAGGACTACCGATGCCGATGGCGGATCATGCTGAGGCGATCGCCGAAATGGCCTTAGAAATGCAATGGGCCATCGACGAGTTTAAGCGCGAGAAAAATCTCTCATTTCAACTGCGAATCGGCATCAACACCGGCCCTGTAGTGGCTGGGGTGATTGGCATTCGTAAATTCGCCTATGATTTATGGGGAGACACCGTTAATGTAGCCAGCCGCATGGAATCCCAGGGACAGGCGGGCAAAATCCAGGTGACTCAGAAAACCTATGAGATGTTAAAAGACCGCTATGTTTTAGAACCTCGGGGACTGTTGGAGGTGAAAGGACGAGGTGAGATGATGACCTATTGGTTATGCGATCGCTTGGGGGATGTTTAATCCTCTCTCACTCCGTCCCTCTATTAATACTTCCGTTCCTGGGGTTCAAAGAGGCTGAGATTGACCGACATGGGGACAATCTCCACCCCAGCTGCCGAGTGATAGGCGAGGCTGTGATGGAGGAAGTTCTCATCATTGCGACTGGGGTAGTCTTCCCGGAAATGAGCGCCGCGACTTTCCTGGCGGTTAAAGGCCGAATGGAGGATGGTTTGGGCCACAATCAGGAGGTTTTCGAGTTCCATGGCTTCGATGAGTTCCGTATTCCAGAGGGTTCCGCGATCGTCGAGGCGCACCTGTTGCACCTGTTGGGCGATCGCCGCGAGTTCATCGAGGCCCTGCTGCATGAGATCCTGACGGCGGAACACCCCACAAAACTCACTCATCGTATCCTGAAGCCGTTGACGGACTTCATTGATGCGATAGTCCCCTTGGCGATCGCAGAGTCCCTGTAACCGCTGTTTCGCCGCCTCAATATAGGCCGGTTCGTCCAAGTCAGGTAATTTGCGGGACTGGACATCGGCGGCGATCGCCGCCCCCGTTAGCTTGCCATAAACGACGCATTCAAGCAGGGAATTACTACCCAAACGGTTCCCCCCATGAACGGAGACACAGGCACATTCCCCAGCCGCATAGAAGCCGCTAACGAAGCTTTCCGGACCGAGGCGCACCTGACCGCGCGTGTTAGTGGGAATCCCGCCCATGGAATAATGGGCCGTCGGACGGACGGGCATCGGTTCATTAACCGCATCCACCCCCACTAGGCGATGGGCTTCTTCCCAACAGAAGGGAACCCGACTCATGATTTTTTCCCGTCCCATATGGCGCAAATCCAAATGGACGTAAGACCCGCCCGGACTGCCATCGGGCTTAATGCCGCGCCCTTGGCGAATCTCGGTGGCGATGGCCCGGGAGGTAATATCGCGCGGTGCCAGTTCCATCTTACTTGGGGCATACTGTTCCATAAAGCGATCGCCGTGGGCATTGCGCAGATAAGCCCCCTCACCGCGAACCGCCTCAGAAATCAATACCCCAACCGGATATAACCCCGTCGGGTGAAATTGCACAAATTCCATATCCTCCAGGGGTAGGCCGGCCACAGCGGCCATACCTAAGCCATCCCCTGTCGAGGCATAATCGTTGGAGGTGGTGTTAAAGGCCCGGCCATAGCCCCCCGTAGCAAACATCACCGCTTTGGCGCGAACTACCTCAATGCGCCCGCTTTCGAGGTGATACATCACCAATCCCTTCGCGTCTCCATCTTCGATAATGGGGCGCATCACATACCATTCATCGTAAATCGTCACCCCATAGCGACGAAGATTATTCACCAGTTCATGGAGAATGGCGTGGCCGGTTTTATCGGCGGCGTAACAGGTACGGTTGTGGGTATGACCGCCAAAGGCCCGTTGGGCGATGCGTCCATCCTCTAGGCGCGAAAACAAGACCCCCATATGTTCTAGGTCAATGACCACATTGGGGGCTTCTTGCGTCAGTAAGGCTACGGCATCTTGGTCTGCCAGGTAATCTGACCCCTTTACTGTATCAAAGGCGTGGGCTTTCCAGGAGTCTTGGGAATCGACGTTTTTGAGGCTGGCGGCGATTCCTCCCTGGGCGGCGACGGAGTGCGATCGAATGGGGTGGGTTTTGGCGACAACGGCAATGTTTAGCTGGGAATCGGTGCGGGCGATTTCGACGGCGGCGCGGCTTCCGGCGAGTCCACCGCCGACGATGATGACGTCATGTTGCATGGGGAAAGAAGGCAAAAGGCAAGAGGCAAGAGGCAAAAGAAGGGAACAGGGAACAGGGAACAGGGAACAGGGAGAAGAGAGGCAAAAGGCAAAAGAAGGGAACAGGGAACAGGGAACAGGGAACAGGGAACAGGGAACAGGGAACAGAAAGACGTGGGGGTGTACCCTTGTGGTCGCCTTCTTTGGGGAATCGAGAATTGTGGTAAATGACAGAGAAGGGGAGGCGATCGCTCCCCGTCCTTATCTTGCCATGATCCGTTGTCAGCGGAGGCTGTATGTCAAGAAAGCACAACGATTTAGCCCGTTGCTTGGGCGGGTTTCTCACTGGGGGGGCGTTTTCCGGAAAACTTTGAGGTTTCCGCTGCCGGGTCTACGGCGTTGACTTCAATATGATTGAGTAGGGTGGTGACAAAGGCGAACAGAAGGAACGGAAGCGAGAGAACGACGATCAACCCGACTGTTAATAAGGCATACACTTGACGTTCCGTACTCCATAGGGCTAAAGCTGATGCCAGACTGAGGAAGATGACAATCAGCCAAATAATGATTTGACCGTAAATGTCCCCGAAGCTGAGGGTACATCGCAGGCGATAGTTTTCAAAGTTTTCCATGGGACTCCAGTAAATCGGACAAGCGGTCTTAATTACTCCCAGATTAAGCGAAATCCCCAAAATTGTGAGAGTTCTTCAAGTTTTGTTAAAAATGGGGCCGTTGCCAGCCACAAAAAAGCGGCGAACTGAGGGATTCGATGCGCCGCTTTTTAAAAAACGTTACAAAACTCGCAAAAAACGGTTACAAACTTAACAGAAATTGTCGGTCGTTTGAGCGATCGCTCGACTCATCCCTTAAGTCTTGTAGTTGACAATGCGGGCGAAGCTTTCGGCTTCCAAACTTGCGCCTCCAACCAAGGCCCCATCAATTTCAGGCTGAGCCATAATCTCATCCACATTCGCGGGTTTCACGGAACCACCATATTGAATGGGAACATCAGCATTGGTGAGTTTCGAGCGAATTAAACCAATGACGCGATTAGCCTCAGCCGCCTCACAGGTGTCCCCCGTGCCGATCGCCCAAATCGGTTCATAGGCAATAATCAGCTTATTCTGGTCAACATCGACTAACCCATTCTCCAACTGAGAAAAGATATGCGCTTCTGTTTCCCCAGCATCTCGTTGGGCCTTGGTTTCGCCAACACAGAGAATCGGCGTCATTCCAGCGGCTTGAGCGGCTTTGAGTCGTCGGTTGACGGTTTCATCGGTTTCGCCGAAATACTCCCGGCGTTCACTATGGCCAACGACGACATAATCGACTCCCAACTCCGTTAACATTGGGGGCGAAATTTCGCCGGTGAACGCACCGCAGTCTTCCCAATGGACATTTTGCGCGCCGAGACGCACCCGTCCCCCATGCAAGTTCTTCGAGAGGCTTCCCAAGGCCGTATAAGGCACACAGAGGATGACATCTCGTTCATCGGGCGTGTCTTCGAGGTGAGAGACAAACCCTTTCAAAAACTCCAGGGCTTCGGCCTGGGTTTTGTACATTTTCCAGTTACCAGCTAGAACAGTTTTCCGCACGGGTGACAACAGTTTTCTCCACGAGACAACAAAAGCATCCTTCAGTTTAAAACGTTTTGGGTCTATTTGGCCATGGGGACCCAAAACATCGTGAACATCCTGTCGAGGGCTGAGACTCCTGATGGTTTCCTCTGGGCGATTGGGGACGCGATCGCCCTGAATACGTATCAAGGGAGTTTCGAGGGAGTTTCGAGGGAGTTTCGAGGGAGTTTGATACAGTTGGGATCATCTCAACTCAGAGACTGGGCTGAGATGTCACGATGGTCGGTCACGAGAGGATAGAGCCAGAAATCATGAAACTCTTACAAATTGATGCCTTTAGCGATCGCCCCTACCAAGGGAACCCAGCGGCCGTTTGTCTTCTCGATCGCGCCGTCGAGGAGACCTGGATGCAATCCGTGGCCGCCGAAATGAACCTATCAGAGACGGCCTTTCTGCACCGAGAGGGCCGAGGCTTCCGGCTACGTTGGTTCACCCCCACCACCGAAGTGGATCTCTGTGGCCACGCCACCCTGGCTGCCGCCCACGCCCTCTGGGAAAATGGCCGCGTTCCCTCGGGCCAAGACATCCAGTTTTACACCCGTAGCGGCGACCTGAGCGCCCATCGCCAACAGTCTTGGATTGAATTAGACTTCCCGGCCAGTCCCGTCGTACAACGACCGCCTAACGACCCCATTCTGCCCAAACTCGAAGCCGCCCTCGATGTGATTCCTTTGTTTGTCGGCGAAAGTGTCTTGCAGTATCTGCTCGTCGAAGTGGCGACGGCGGCCGAAGTCCAGAATCTCGACCCCGATTTTGGACAACTGAGCCAACTTCCCTGTCAGGGCGTGATTGTCACCAGTCGCAGCCAGGGATTGATGCTCGATCGCGCTCGTCAGGGAGACTATGACTTTATCTCGCGCTTTTTTGCGCCCCGCATGGGGATTAACGAAGATCCCGTCACCGGTTCAGCCCACTGTTGTCTCGGTCCCTACTGGGGGCGCAAACTGAAGAAAATGCAGTTGTTGGCCTATCAAGCCTCTCCCCGAGGTGGAATCGTCCGGGTGCGACGGGAAGCCGAACGGGTGGTCTTAGGAGGACAGGCGGTGACCGTGTTGGAGGGAACTCTGCTGGGCTAGAGTGGGTCGGGTTTTCCAGCTCTCGAATCGGCATGGTTAAAATTGAGTCGGACGAGGGTGATCGGGCATTAGCCGGCCTCGTCTTCAAACCATTAGTGAGTGGCCAACGATCGTGAATCCTGTAACTCCGACTTTTCTCTGGCTGAACCCGAAAGGGCAAATTGTGTCGATACAGCCGGGAGTTTACCAGACTCTCGGCGCTCAGGTTATGGATCTGTTACACCAACCCATCGCCAGCTTGATTCCTGAATGGACTCTGGAGGTTTGGCGACGCCATTGGGCTACACTCCTGGCTGGAGAGACGATTGAGGAGATGGTTAACACTCAGCATCTCTTGGAGGCGTCTCCCCCGGTTCGGATTCGCGTTAGCCTCCTGGTTCTGGCTAAAAGTCGCTACGGTTTCGTTCAGTTACAGGAGACGGGAACGAGTGATCATGAGTTTTCTCAGTTTCGCCAGTTGGTGGATAATGCCTCGGATACGCTCTACTCCTACCGCCTTACACCAGAAGGGTTTGAGTATCTTAGTCCGAGTATTGAACGGCTGATGGGCTATTCGCCTCAAGCCTATTATGAGAATAAGGATTTACTGTTACGTCAAATTCACCCGGATGATTTGCCGCAGTTACGCCAGTTACTGGCGGGAAATGTGATGGCGGAAACGCCGTTAAGTTTGCGCTGGTTTCACCGGGATGGTCATCTGGTTTGGACGGAACAACAGGATACGTTGGTTTATGATGCTACGGGGGAGGCGATCGCCATCGAAGGCATCATCAGAGATATTACGAAACGCCATGAGACGGAGTTGGCGTTACGGCAACAGGCGGAACGAGAACGGTTAGTCAGTGCGATCGCCCAACGGATTCGCCAATCTCTACATCTGAACGAGATTTTACAGACAACGGTGTCGGAGGTGCGCCATTTTCTCGACAGCGATCGGGTTCTGATTTACCGCTTTGATGTGAACCCGGCTGAGGCAGCCAACTGTAAGGGCATTGTGGTGGTGGAATCCGTCGATCATCTCTGGAAACCGATGCTCAATCATGAAATTCCGCTCAATCCCAATGAGTCACCTGAATTGCAATGCTATCTGAATGGCCGCAGTCATATTATTAATGATATTTCCCAAGAGAGTGATTCGACGTTACAAGCGCTGTTAAATCCGTTTCAAATAAAATCGAGCTTAATTGTTCCTATTTTATTGCAATCGTCGGAGGGCCGCGAGCAAGGGAGTCTTTGGGGTTTGTTAGTGGCTCATCAATGTCGGCAGGAACGACATTGGCAACCCCTAGAAGTTGAACTGTTGCAACAATTGGCAACTCAGGTGGCGATCGCAATTCAACAGTCGGATTTATTTGAGCAAGTTCAACAACAGGGCGAATTTTTAGAAAAACAAATTCTCGAACGCACGCAACAGTTAGAACAGGCGATCGAGTTTGATGCGATGCTCAAACGAATTACGGATAAGGTTCGAGATAGCCTCGATGAAAGCCAAATTGTACAGACGGCGGTGCGGGAAGTGGCGGTTGTTTTAGGGGTGGGTTCTTGTAATGCGGCGCTGTATGATTTGGATCAAGGCACTTCGACGATTTGTTATGAATATACCAACTTTATTCCCGCCTCTCAAGGACGAGTTTCGCAGATGGGAAATTTTCCGGAACTTTATACGCAATTGATGGATGGACGCTATTTTCAGTTCTGTTCTTTGATTCCCAATCCAGTCCGAGGACGAGTGGCAATGTTAGCCAGTCCCCTATTTGATAATCAAGGGGTTTTAGGAGATTTATGGTTGGTTCATCATGCCGATTATATCTTTACTGAGTTACAAATTCGCCTAGTGCAACAGGTGGCAAATCAATGTGCGATCGCCATCCGTCAAGCCCGACTCTATCAAGCGGCACAAACTCAGGTGGCGGAACTCGAAAAACTAAATCGTCTCAAAGATGACTTTCTCAGTGCCGTTTCTCATGAGTTACGAACGCCGATTGCGAATATGAAACTCGCCATTGAAATGTTGAAATTATTTGTCCCCAAAGAGGGCGAAAAAGCAGAACCTCAACGGGTGGATGTGGCGCAAATTAGTCGAATTCAACGTTATTTAGGTATCTTGAATACTGAATGTACTCGCGAGGAAGAGTTGGTTGAGGATCTTCTGGATTTACAACGACTTGAAAATAATGCTTATCTGATTTCCATGTCATTGATTAACCTCAATGAGTGGATTCCCACTTTGATACGTCCGTTTTATACTCGGGTGAGCGATCGCCAGCAGGGACTTCATGTAGACTGTCCTCAGCACTTACCGCCCTTTGTCTGCGATCGCCTCAACCTCGAACGGATTCTCGTTGAACTCTTAAATAATGCCTGCAAATACACCGCCACTCGGGGCGATATTCATCTGCAAGTGCGTCAAACGAAGATGACTCTTAATGAAGACGAAGACTCTGAAAACGCTTCATCAGCCGTTGATGCGATCGAGTTTTGTATTCGCAACCAAGCCACCATCGCCCCTGAGGAACTTCCTAAAATTTTCGATAAGTTCTATCGCATTCCCAACGCCGATCCCTGGAAACAAGGGGGAACAGGGTTAGGCTTAGCCTTAATTGAAAAGCTAGTTGTACAACTCAATGGAACCATCAGTGTTGACAGCCGCAAAGGCTGGACAAGTTTCCGGGTAACATTTCCCAATCAGCGGCAACAACTCACCGTTGATAGTGAATCATAATACAGAACATTCAGTAGGGGCGTAGATATTTTTCGCCCCCACTTGCCAAGGCCACAACACCAACTAACTCGCTAGATATTCACCCATATCTGCCTTACGTTTGCGTAACTTCGTCAGGGATTCCCGTTCAATTTGGCGGACACGTTCACGAGAGATTTTGAGGCGATCGCCGATCTTGGCCAACGTCATCGCCTTCCCATCCCGTAGGCCAAAGCGTAGGGCCAGCACTTCTCGCTGTTGGGCTGTTAAATCGGCCATAAGGGCTTCGAGATCGCTGCGTAGAGACGACTGAACCGCAAAATCTTCAGGCGAGGGGCCATCATCTTCGAGTAAGTCCGCCAACTCCGTATCCTGATTTTCTCCCACTCGTAAGTCGAGAGATAATGGCTGACGGGAACGTTCGAGATAATCTCGCACTTGTTTTGAGGTGAGATTCATGGCCTCGGCAATTTCGCTCACCGTCGCGGCCCGCCCTAGTTCTTGAGTCAGTTGACGCTGAACTTTCTTGATTTTGTTAAGTTTTTCGGTGATATGAATCGGGAGGCGGATGGTGCGGCCTTTTTCAGCGATGGCGCGGGTAATGGCCTGACGAATCCACCAATAGGCATAGGTGGAAAAGCGATAGCCTTTGGTGGGATCGAATTTCTCGACGCCGCGCTGCATCCCGATGGTCCCTTCTTGGATGAGATCCAATAGGTCCACATTCCGTTTGATGTACTTCTTGGCGACGGACACCACAAGACGCAGGTTGGCTTCTACCATCTTGCGTTTGGCAGACTCGCCACTGTCAATCTCGTTTTGGAGTTGTCGCTGGCTGAGTCGGGCGGCTTCGGCCCATTCTTTGCGGGTGGGTTGGCGATCGAGTTGTTCTGCAAGTTCTGCCTGAATCGTTTCGAGTGCGACCAGTTTCTGAACTCGTTTACCGTATAGGATCTCCTCTTCATGGGTGAGTAGGGGAACCCGACCAATTTCGCGGAGGTAGGTACGGACTAAGTCGGTAGAGGTCTGAGCAGTCTTCATAACGCAGGTGCTTGAGATTGGGTTACGACAAACTCGTAGTTGGTTCAGTCGTGGGGAGGATTTGGGGACAGTCCAGGGAGAGAAATGAGTAAATTTCTCGATTATGTAAACAATTGTAACGTGTTTGGCAGAGAATGACAGCCCTAAATCACAACGGATTGGGGGACTCTCTCCAGCCTAGCTAGATGTAGGGGGCGCAATTGCAATCTGGAGTACGAAAGAAGGGAACAGGGAACACCGGAACTGGGAACAG